>CAYVZF010000087.1:0-1596 GCA_964456095.1 uncultured Erysipelotrichaceae bacterium | reverse complement strand
ATATCAGCTTCAATTGTTTTAGTAATTCTTGACCATTCTTCAAGTATCATTTGATAATTTCTACCTAAACGATCTATTGATTTAATTATTAATAGGTCGTCTTTTTTTAATTTCTTAATTAATTTTTGATAATTAGTTCTATCAAAATCCTTTCCTGATTCTTTATCAATATAGATATATTTATCATCTATATTCATTTCCTTGATTTCTTCATATTGTCTATCAATTTTTTGTCCTTTTGTAGATACACGAATGTATGCGTAAATCATAAATATCACCTCGATTATTGTATATAACAAAAAATAATTTAGTATATCAAGTATAAAAAATAATTAACTAAAAACAATATAAAAATGTATGAAAAATTATACTTCCTATTGATGTAAGGTTATCACAAATTTCTTAAAATTACTATAATTTTAAGATTATTTTTTTCTTTGAATTTTTGATTCTAATCATATCTAAAAAAATACAGTTAAATAAATTATACATTTTTATACTTGTTTAAAAGGAGAAGCATTAATGAATTTATCTTCTATTAATCTCCAATTTGATGAAAAAGAATTATTTGAAAAGAATTTGGATATTTTAAGCATTTTATTAATGGATAGAACTACTAAAAAAAACATTATTTTTGCAACCAATATTTATAAAAGAAAAGGATTTAATGAAAAAGATTATATTAAACCAGATTATGTAATTGGTAAACATTTTTTTATTAAATCTAGAATAGAAAAAAGTAAAACAGAACAAATAAAAAGAAGTAAAGATATGGCAGAAGTTTTTACACCATCTTGGATTTGTAATAAACAAAATAATTTAATAGATAATGAGTGGTTTGGATATGTTGGTGCTTTTAATGAAGAATATGAAGATAATACTTGGACATCAACTAAGAAAGTTAGTTTTAATGATAAAAATTGGAAGGATTATATTTCAGATACAAGGTTAGAAATTACTTGTGGTGAAGCACCTTATTTAGTTAGTAGATATGATGCTGTTACAGGTGAAAAAATAGAACTTTTTTCTAGAATAGGTTTATTTGATAGAAAAATGAGAGTTATTTGTGAAAATGCTTCAAGTGATGATGAATGGATTAATGAGTCATTAATTGCTTTAAAAAGTATATATGGATATGAATTTCAAGGCGATAACTTATTTATTGCTAGAAAGAATATATTTTTAAGTTATATAGATTATTACTTATATTATTTTAATAAAACTCCAGATAACGAATTCTTAATAAAAGTTTCAGAAATAATAAGTTGGAATTTATGGCAAATGGATGGTTTAAAAATGGTGATTCCATATAGTTGTCATAATGAAAAGCCGAAATTTTTTCAGCCAAGTTTATTTGATGATGAAGAAGAACCAAAAGAAGAATTATGCCCAGGCTGTAAAAATAACAATATAAATAAGCATAATGGAATTTATAGTTTGGTGATGGATTGGGAAAAGAATAAAAAAATTAGATTTATAACATTGTTTCGAGGTAGTAAAGTATGGTAGTACAAAAATTTGATAATACATTTGAATATAAGTTGATTTATATTTTTAGAATTAATGATAATGCTCATAAAGGTTGTTTAAAAATTG
>CAYVZF010000086.1:0-1835 GCA_964456095.1 uncultured Erysipelotrichaceae bacterium | reverse complement strand
TTATGTGCGGAAGCAATGCATTATGGTTCACATAAAAAAAGATACATTTCAATTTTAATAAGTTTTGATATTGTAATTTCTTTATTAATTTATTTTATTACAAAAGAAAATCAAGGATCGGTGTTTTCATGCTTAGCTATTGGTTCAATAACTATTTTATTATTACAAAATCCTAAAAAATGGATTAAATGCTTAGCAATTATACCAATTATGTATGCAATATATGCATCATTAAGATTCACTCATATTACTATTCAATATGGAATTTATGGTGTACTTTTAATCGTAGGTTTTTATATGATACGTGTGTTTCTTAATAATTATTTTAATAATAAAGTTGGAAATAATATAAATGATTTCAACTTTGATTTATATTACGCAATTATTTGTTCTATATATTTATTATCAATTTCATTAGTCATTTATAATTTTCATGATTTTTTTGAAACATATTTAGCAAATAACAATATGGATTATTCTTATCAAAGTAATGCCATATTAGCTTGCCCATTTATATTGCTATATTCTGGTAAAAAAGGTTATTCAAGTAAATGGTTTAAAATATTTTCATATTCATTTTATCCTTTACACATTCTAATTATTTTACTTATTAAAATAATATTGCAAATTAATTAATAATTATTAATTTATGCATTATAATATTTTTGTAAGAGATACTAATATTACTTATTAACAATGTTAAGATAATATAAAAGTATTCTTAAAGAAAGGAAAATCACAAAAAATGATACATATTGAATCAAAACAACACTTTGAAAATGAAATTAAAGAAGGAATTGTAATCGTAGATTTCTACGCTACATGGTGTTCTCCTTGTAGAATGCTTTCTTCAGAACTCGAAGAAATTGATGAAGAAAACAATTATAAAATATTAAAAGTCAATGTAGATGAACAAATAGAATTAGCAAGTGAATTCAAAGTGTCATCTATTCCATATTTAGTTTTTTATAAAAATGGCGATAGAATTGGCGATTATCTTGGCTTTATTCCAAAAGCAAATATCATTAAACTAATTGATAAGTATTCAAATAAATAATTAATTCATTATTAGAAATAATTTTAGCAACTACTTTTTTCAAAAAAACTAACATTTTTTAAAAAAAGTGTTGCATTTTATTTTTCTATTCCATATAATCATAAATGTTCATGCGAGCGTAGTTCAGTGGTAGAACACAACCTTGCCAAGGTTGCTATGCGGGTTCGATTCCCGTCGCTCGCTCCATTTGGTTGTTTATTATGCTCAATACGATAAAAGTATTGAGTTTTTTTATTTTTAAAATTCCAAAAATGTTTTATCAAGATAATAATATGATATAATTCTTTTGTAAAAAAAGATGAGGAAAATAAAAATGGCAGAAATCGTTTTAAATAAAACTATAATTTTATTAAATAATTATATTGAAAGACTTATGAATGAATCTAAACCCGATTTACCAATTTGGAATATTGAAAGTATTAAACAAGGAAAGCCAGCAAAATGGAACTATATAGATGGTTGTATGATAACATCATTATTAAATTTATATAAGATTACAAATGATAAAAAATATCTAGATTTTTCTGATAGTTTTATTGATTACTATATTTTCGATGATGGCTCAATAAGAGGATTTGATAAATGTACATTTAATATTGATAATATTAATGAAGGAAGAGTTTTATTCGATTTATATAAATATACAAATAAAGAAAAATACAAAAAAGCAATAGATGTAATATACGATCAAGTCAAAGATCAACCAAGAACAAAAGAAGGAAACTTCTTTCATAAAGCTATTTACGACAATCAAATTTGGTTAGATGGTTTGTATATG
>CAYVZF010000085.1:0-1848 GCA_964456095.1 uncultured Erysipelotrichaceae bacterium | reverse complement strand
CATAATGATTGTAAACAAGGTGTTCCTCCTGCAGTATATGTATTTGAGGATAGACTTGAAATTGATTCTATTGGAGGATTACCAGATGGACAAACACTTGATAGCTTTTTTAAAGGTAAAAGTGTACCAGTTAATGAACCAATGATTCGATTGTTTATGAAATTAGAAATAATGGAACAAAATGGTCATGGAATACCTACAATATTAAAAGAATATGATAAAAATATTTTTGAAATAGAAGATAATTTTGTAACAGTTACAATTCCTTTTGATAAGACTGGATTTGAAAATGCCCATCAAATGTCCATCAAAATGTCCATCAAAAAAATGATTTAGAAATAATAATAAATTTAATAAAAGAAAATGAAAATGTTACGTTAAAAGAAATGGCTATTAAGATAGGTAAATCCATTAAAACTGTTCAAAGGATTATCAATAAACATGGGAAAATTATATTTGTAGGCTCTTCTAAGTTGGGACACTGGGAAATAAGAAAGTAAAACGTTTATTAAGAAAATTTAAAATAAAATGGTTTTAATAATTATTCATTAAGCGTTATAATAACTTTGTTAACAAAGGAGGGCATTTAATGGAAAATTATGTTGAACAAATATTATCTTTGATAAGAAATTCTAATAATGATAAAGAGATTAAAAGAAAACTTGCTTTATATCATAAGTCCGATATTGCTGATGCCTTACTTTTATTGGATGATAATGAAAAAAATAGATTGATTTATATTTTAGGAAAAAAAGATTTTTCTGAAGTTTTAACTTATTTTGATGAAGCAGAAGAATATATTGAACATGTATCATATGAAAATGCTGCGGATTTAGTTGAATTGATGGACGCAGATGATGCGGTTGATATGCTTCAAGACTTATCAAAAGATGATAGAGAAGTAATTTTATCATTAATGGATGATGATGCTAGAAATGAAGCTAAAATGATTTTATCTTTTGAAGATGATCAAATTGGTAGTAAAATGACTACTAATTTTATTAAAATTCTAAAAAGTGATACTATAAAAAAAGCTATGAGAAAATTAATCGCACAAGCTCATGAAAATGATAATATTTCTACATTAATTGTTTTAGATGAATCAAACAAATTTTATGGTGTTGTTGATTTAAAAGATTTAATATGTGCTAGAAAAGATGATGATTTAAATAAATTAATTAAAATTAATTATCCATATATTTATGGATATACAAAGATTGATGAATGTATTAATGATATAAGAGATTACGATGAGGATATTATTCCGATATTAAATGAATATGATGAGGTTTTAGGTGTTATTACCTCTAATGATATAACTGAAGTTGTTGACGAAGAATTAAGTGATGATTTTCATAAATTTGCATCTATTTCTGAAGATAATGGTTTAAAAGAAGGTGTAATTACCTCTATTAAAAAGAGGAGTCCTTGGTTAATACTTTTAGTCTTTTTAGGACTTGTTGTTTCTTTTTTAATATCAAGTTTTGAGGGGATTATTTCTTCTCTTCCTGTTATGGTGTTCTTTCAAAGCCTTATTTTAGATATGGCAGGTAATGTTGGTACACAGTCTCTTGCGGTCACAGTAAGAGCTTTATCTAGTGATATATCATTTAAAGATAAACTAAAGTTAATATTCCGTGAATTTAGAATAGGCTTTTTAAATGGTGTATTAATTGGTTTAATTGCCTCTATTGTATGTATGTCATATTTATTAGTTACTCAAACAATAATTTATGGCGATTCGTTTTCTTTTAATGATATATTTTTAGCATCTATAATTATAGGAACATCACTTATATGTTCTATGACTATATCTGCTGTATTAAGTTCATTTATTCCAATTATGTT
>CAYVZF010000084.1:0-1941 GCA_964456095.1 uncultured Erysipelotrichaceae bacterium | reverse complement strand
AATTGGTAATTTTAACTTTGTCTTTTTTGGTTATCTTTATTTTATCATTAACAAATATTAAAAACTTATGTATAGGATAAAATGCTTTTCAACAAAATCACTTAATTGATATATTAATTATATAGCTCATTTCGTAATTATAAATGTTAAAATATTATTGATAGCATATCTTTTCGTTCATATTAATTTTCTCCTTAAAATGGATATTTAGTTACAATTTGAATATCACCATATGCAGAATAAAAGCTCAAAATTCATAAACTTTCTGGTAATACTTCTATATAAATCGTGCAATAAACTTTCCCCTCAAACAACATTCCCAATGCACATCATTTTTACTAATTGGAAAATCTCCTGATTTATCTATAAATATATAAAGAATTTACTATTGTAGTTGAAAAGAAAATCATAAACTCACAGAAGTACTCCAACTCTTAAAATAGCCGCACAAATCTTTTTCGAGCGTTTTAAATTCTAAATATGAATTATTTTTTTTCTTTACATAAGGTAGATTTTTAGAATTATTACCTATAAAATGATAATAATCACTTTCATAATCATTAAAGTTTACATAATGCAAATCACCTTGCAAGGAATTCTCAAAATTTTCTTTTATTATTCTTTTTAATTCTTCATTTATATTGTTATCATCATAAAGTTCTTCTTTTTCTCCTAAAGGAAGTAAGTCAATATTATTTAAATCTTCTAAAGAAGGAATATTATCAAATATTTTATTATACACGACAACAATATTATAATAAGTCATTGAATCTCCATAGTAATTTTCTCCTATTTTTTTTATAACTACGTACTTTGATTTAATGCCCAAGTCCTTTGAATACTTTTTATGTAATTGGTATGCGTAATAATCGCCAATATTCCAAATGTTTTTTTTAAACAAACATTCTAATTCAATTTTTTTGTTCCCCTGATTAATATTTTCTATCTTCATCTTAAGTTTATTCAAAGTTTTTTGCCAGGTCCTCTTCTCACTTAATGTTTCAAAAAAATTTAAACATGCATAATTTGAGATAAATTTTAAAGCTTTTTCTTTTATTTCTTCTGATAATAACCCGTAATCCCACATTCGGTCTGCTAAAGCCATCCAAAATAATGGTTCTTCATCAGTTAATAATTGTGCTGAAAAACATTTAAGCATTTCTTGATAGACTACATCTGAATAATAACCTTGCTTTAGTAAAAAATCTATTTTTTCTTTAACATCTAAAGTAAAGTCATTACCATATAAACTTGTACTCCAAAATCCCATATTAAGCCTCCTTTTTAATCGTCATATTAAGTATTCTTCTCTTTTATATAAATTCATAAAATCACTCTTATCAACCATACAATTTTATCATTTACATATTAAAAAATCAATTTAAAAGGACAATTATTATGTTTTTTAAATTTTTTGTCCTTTTAAAATGTAAAAAAATTAACATTAAGCATTAAATATTTAATTAATGATTTTTGAATATTTGATTATTGTATGAACAAAACTTTAATCCTAAATTTCGTTTCAAAATTAGATTATATAAATAAATTGGGGTGAATGTATACCTTTAAACAAGTTGGTGGTTTTTATATTTTTAATTTTTTTTAATGTTAAGATTCAAAAAAGGAAAATTCCTTGTTATAATCTTTATAGTTACAAAAAAATTAATAGAAGGTAATTTTATGTATCATGATATATAAAATTATTAAATTTAGAACAATTTAAATTAAAAATTTTAAAAGTAGAAACAATAAAAAAAGATAATATACTATTTTGTTATATTACATTGGAAAGAGACGAATGTACCTGCCTTTTTGTGGTGGTGCTCAATTAATCACAAAAGATTATAGGAAAAAGAAAATTAAACATTTTATTTCAACAAATAATCCTTTGTTCGTGTACACTAGATTGTGTACACGAACACTGACGGTTTGTCAATCATC
>CAYVZF010000083.1:0-2034 GCA_964456095.1 uncultured Erysipelotrichaceae bacterium | reverse complement strand
TAAATAATTTGATTAGAAAAATGAATATTTATTAATTATTACCATATAATAGTAATGTAAATAAATTACGTATCCGTAATAAAAATACGGTATTCGTTGACAATAATAGTAAAAGGTTGTATAATATTAATGAAGATTAAGGAGAATGAAAATATGTTAGTTAGTTTTTCTGTTAAAAATTATAAAAATTTTAATGATGAAGTTGTTTTAAATTTTGAAGATACCCATGATTATAAATTTAATACTCAATGTATAAAAAATGGACTATTGAATAAGGTTGTTATTTATGGTGCTAATGCATCAGGTAAAAGTAATTTTGGTTTTGCTATTTTTGATATTGTTGATTTATTAACTGATAAAAATACTATTCATTTTCAAAAAGATGAACAAACATTTATTAACGCTGATTCTGATTCAGATGTTGCTACTTTTAAATATGTTTTTAAAAATAAACGAGATAGAATTGTATATTCATATCAAAAGAAATCTCCTAAAAATATAACATATGAAGAATTATATATAAATGATAGTAAGATCTATTCATATGATTTTGAAAATAAAATTTTTGATCAAACAAATATGAAAGCAATATATGCGGAAAATGCAAATTTTGAATATTTTGAAAACAATTTTTCAATTTTAAGATATATAGCTAATAATACAAGCCAACCAGAAAATTCGCCTGTTAAGTTTATAATGAATTTTGTTTCTCATATGTTGTGGTTTAGATCTCTTCAAGATAATGGATATATAGGACTAACAACAGGTACTGATTCATTAGCTCAATGGATTTCTGATAATGATTTAGCCAAAGAATTTCAAAAGTTTTTATTTGATTTGGCTGGAATCGATACAAATTTAGAAATAATTGAATTAACTCAACCTATTCAACAAAAAATATTAGTTGAAAAACATAAGAAAAAAATGTTTCCTTTTGAACAAATTGCATCTAGTGGTAGTAAAGCATTAGAATTATTATTTTATTGGAGCAAACGCTTTAATGATGTATCATTCTTGTATATGGATGAATTTGATGCATTTTATCATTTTGATTTAGCTAGGAATGTAATAAAATATCTTATAGATTATGAGAATATGCAAGTTGTATTTACTACTCATAATCCTAATTTAGCAACTAACGAAATGCTTAGACCTGATTGCTACTTCATTCTTAAAGATGGTGTATTTACTTCTTTTGTTAATAGCACAGAAAGGGAACTTAGGGAAGGACATAATTTAGAAAAAATGCTTAGAAATGGAGAATTTAATGGCTAAGAAAATTCTAATTATAGTAGAGGGTGAAGCAGATGAGGTTAGATTTTTAGAAGATTTATTTAAAAAATGCAATAAAAAAACAGAATATAAAGTATACTCTTATAAAACAAATATTCATGTTCTTGCTCAAGAACTGTTTAATAATTATAATGATTTTGATTCTGGATATATAGATATAAAATTAGTGTTATCTTCATTAGAAAAAAAATGAATATAGAAAGCAGTTATTATATGATTCGTATTCGGATATCTATATGGTATTTGATTTTGATCCGCAACATGATCATCCACATTTTGATACCATAAGAAGAATGATTACATATTTTAATGATTCGACACTTCAAGGGAAATTGTTTTTGAATTATCCTATGATGCAATCTTATAAGCATTTTGATAGTCTTCCTTGTCAATCATTTGAAAATCTAGAAGTTACATTAAAGGAAATAAAAAGTTATAAAAAGCTAGTTGGTGAGATTAGTATATTAACTAATTTGAGTGAATATACTTATATTACATATTATAGTATTGCTGTGCATCATTTGAAAAAAGCAAATAAATTAGTTAATGGAGTATATGAAATACTTGATAAAGATGATTATTTGCAACTAAACTTTTGTAGTATTTTTGATTTTCAATTAGCTTCTTTTGAAAAAAGAAAAATAGTTAGTGTTTTAAATACATGTATATTTGCCTTAATTGATTTTGCTCCTAGTAAATTTTTTGCTTTTATTAGCCAACATAAAGATGAATTGTTAATTG
>CAYVZF010000082.1:0-2156 GCA_964456095.1 uncultured Erysipelotrichaceae bacterium | reverse complement strand
GATGAATTCTCATTACTTGTTGAACCATATTTACAAGAAATACTTTCTAGTTATGGATTAAGATGTGTTAAATTTGTTGTTTCTGCGATTGATATTGATGATGATGAATTAAGAAGAAAATATGATGAAGTTGGAATGGAAGCTTTAAGTACTATTCGTAAGGCTCAAAGTGATAAAGCTGCCCTTGATATATTAAAAGAAGGATATGATAAGATGAAGTCTTATGAGATATTAAAAGACTTAGCTAATAATCCTTCAAATGCTGCTTCAAATATTGGTGCATCTATGGGTATGGGAATTGCCTCAATGAATGCAATTAATGAAATGTCAAAGAATCTATCATCTAATATTTCAAATGATAAAAGTAGTAATGCTTTATCAAATGAAGATATACTTGCTAAACTTGAAACTTTAAAAAAACTTTTTGATGCAGGACTTATTGATAAGTTAGAATATGATGCAAAAAAAGAAGAAATATTAAGTCGAATGTGAGGTGAGTAGATGAAGAAAAATATAATTAAATGGTCGATTTATTTATTATTTATAGCATTATTTAATCTTTTATTCTTCTTGCTTGGTGGAATAAATCATCCATCTTCAACTTGGATATCATATGTTTGGATTCATGTTTCTTATTTGTTTATAATAGTTACTCCTTACATATATAAAAAAACTAGAAGCGTATCTATATTTAATTTCACTACATATTTGATCTCATCTATTTATTTTCTATTAGAATTAATAATTAGTTTAATAATTATATTAACAAGATTAGATGATCCCAAATTAACTATTGTTATTCAAATAATTCCGTTTGGAGTATTCTTATTTATTTATCTATGGAATCTATTCACTAATGAATTAACAACAAATAATGAAAAAAAGAAAGCTGAAGAAATATTATTTATTAAAACTGCTTCTATAAAAGTAAAAAAGATTATGGAATATACTAGTGATAAAAAAATAAAAAGTAAGATTGAAACGATATATGATTTAATTCATTCTAGTCCTATTAAATCTGATAGTTCTATTAAAGACATAGAAAAAAATATAATGAAATTATTATGTGATTTAGATAGTAGTATTCATAATAATGATTATATAAGTGCAAATGAAATAATAAATGAAATAAAACAAAATATAAAAAAACGTAATGATGAAATATCATTACTAAATTAAAAATAATTAATATTCATTAAAAAATAAGGGAGGTAAATTATGAATGTTTTAAGTGTTATAGTTTTTTATCTTGTTATAGGATTAATTGTTTTAGCAATTATTCTTTCATCAAGAAGTTCAAAAAAGAAAAAGAATAGTATTACTAATGACGGTAATGAGACAGTTGTAGAAACTAAAGAAGTTTATGAAAATAATTATAAGGATGTATATAATTATTCTTATAAGAATTTAAAAGAACATATTGAACAAGAAAATGGTTATTATCGTTTTCAAGAAGATATTCAAAAAGGAAAGTTTGTTAAACGTGATAAAGATCAACAAAGAGTGTTTGATGAGTATTTCGTAGTTAAAAACATTACAACTACTACTTGTAATCCTAAATATAAATTAGCGTCTAATTTGTTTAAATTATTTTCAATTATTACCTTTATACAAGGATTAGTGTTATTTTTAACATCATTTACATATGTATTTATTATATTCTTATTTATTCCTGTTGTAATATATAGTGTTTTTAAACTAATTATTTCATTAGTATTATGTATTTTAAAATCAGTATTTAATAATAAATTTAAAAATAGTATTGTTCGTAGTGATGCTCCTAGAGCTTTATTAAGTCATGAACAATATGAAGCATTAGTTGAAGAAAAAATCAAAGAAATGGATGTTATTAATTTAGGTTTAAATAGATTAGGCTTAGATGAATCACAAGTAAAAGAAATTAAACCTGTAATTGTTAAAGATAAAATTGTTAAAAATGATACATCACTTCTTGTATATAATCCAAGTGATGATTCATTACATTCTTCTACACAATACGTTACAATTTTATATTTAACTGATTCTCAATTATTCCAATATGATATTAAGTTTGATATGTGTTGTAATTATAAAGAAGAAGCTACAAGAGAAATCTTCTATGATGATATTTGTGATGTATCAACTCATTTAGAAAAAATTACTCATAAGAATAATAT
>CAYVZF010000081.1:0-2589 GCA_964456095.1 uncultured Erysipelotrichaceae bacterium | reverse complement strand
AAGAAGCTTTAGCATTATTACAATCAGATTCTTATATCGGTTCATTAGTTAAAGAACCTGTTCGTATCGGTGGAAAGAATTCAACAAAAGTAAGTTATATAAAAACACGGATTTAACCGTGTTATTATGTATTATTAATAATTATTTAACATTTGGCTTTCCAAGAAGTTTAAACATATTATGTTTATATATTTCAACTCCTGGTTGATTAAAAGGATTAATGTCTAATAAATATGCCGACATAGCGCATGCACGCATAAAGAAGTAGAATAAAAATCCTAAATTATATGAATTCATTTTGTCTAATGTAATAACGATATTAGGTACTTTACCATCTTCAACATGAGCTTTTAATGTTCCTAAATATGCTTTTTCATTAACAAATGATAATTTTTTACCTTTTAAATAATTTAATCCATCAAGATCGTTTGCATCTTCTTTCATAACTATGTCATCATTTGGTGTATCAACTCTAATAATTGTTTCAAATAAAATAGGACTACCATCTTGAATAAATTGACCAAGTGAATGTAAATCAGTAGAAAATGTTACAGAACTTGGTAATAAACCTTTCTTTTCTTTTCCTTCTGATTCTCCAAATAATTGTTTCAACCATTCACCAATTTGTGCATGATGTGGTTCATAAGTAACAAACATTTCAGCATTTTTATTATTGTTATAAAAATAATTTCTTGTAACTGCGTATTTATAACAATCATTATTTAATAAATCATCATTATCAAATGCTTTTCTTGCATCAGAAGCACCTTTAAGTAACTCTTTTATATCATTACCTGAAACCGCAATTGGAAGTAAACCGACCGCAGTAATAACAGAATATCTTCCACCTATATCATCAGGTATAATAAATGTTTCATATCCATTTTGATCTGATTCTTTTTTTAATGCTCCTCTTACTTTATCTGTTGTAGCAAAGATCGCTTTATTATAATCTTGACCATATTTTTCAATTAATAATTCTTTTAACAATCTAAATGCAACGCTTGTTTCGGTTGTAGTTCCTGATTTAGAAATAACATTAACAGCAAATCTTTTATTTTCTAAGTAGTTTAATACTTGACTAATATAATTAGGAGATAGAGTTTGACCTAAATAGATGATTTCTATTTTGCTGTTTGATGGATATAATCCATTTAATGCTTCTATTGCAGCACGTGCTCCAAGATATGATCCGCCGATACCACATACTACTAATACATCGTAATTGTTTTTTATATAATCGCTTGCTTTGATAATTCTTTCAACTTCTTCTTTATCATAATTATCTGGCCAATTAACCCATCCTAAGAAATCATTACCTTTACCAGTTTTCTCATCAATCATTTTATTTATTGTTTTAACATCTTCTTTATATTGATTAAATGGTATTTGATCAATAACGTTATTAATATCTAATTTAAACATTTTCTTCCTCCTTGATTTTTTTTAATTCTTCTTCAATCCAAAAATCTAATTTTTCTTTTAATGCATGAAAATCATGATCTTTAATATAGATTCTTTTTCTTTGACCGCTTAATCTTCTAACATTTTGTCTTCTGCGTTGTTCATTTTGTTTATAAGACAATCTATACATATTTTTTTCTGGCAAGACTTCTATAATTTTAACTTTTATTTTTTGTCCAATTTGCACATAATCTGATATATTTTTTACAAATAGTGAAGATATTTCAGAAATATGTATAAGTCCTGGTTCACCAGAATCTAATTTTACAAATGCACCATATGGCTGAATTCCAGTTACTTCTCCTACAACGATTTCATCTAGACTATATTTCATTTAAATCACCTGATTTCTACACGAATTATATTATAATGAAATAGATGAAAAAAATCATTTATTTTATTAAAAAAAATAAAGTATTGAAAAACTCTTTTAATAAGTTTATTTTTTAAATAAGGGAGGGTTATCGTTGATATGAATTTCTTAAAATGGTTTTGCATTATATCTTTAGTTTTAGTTGGCATATATTTAATTTTTTTAATAATCACTTTTATATATTTATGCGTTAATACAATGAAAATAAAATCTAAAGCTGCATCTATTAAATCTATTTTAATTCAACAATATGATTTGATTTGCTTATTAAAAACTATACTTAATGAAGAAGATATTGGAATTCCTAGTGAATTAGATATTAATCTTGATATGCATAATGAGAATTTTCTTTATAATAAAAGTACGCTTGAATTAAATGAAATAAAAAAATCGTTATCAATAATATCATCTAAATTAATAATTTTGTCTGATAATTCTTCATTAAAAGATCATATAAAATATAAAGCACTTAAAGAATCGTTAATAGAGGTATCTACACATTATAGAAATGAAACAATACTTTATAATCAATTGTTATATGGTCATAATTATTGGGTGAAATTTTATCCATTTAGATTTATTTTTAAATTATTAAGATTTCATGTGTTAAAAGGGTTTGACGAATAATCATCATTAGATGATTATTTTATTTTATTTATCAAATTAATAGATAAAAAGTAGTAAAATGTAGTAAAATTCAACTTTCGCAGTTTTAAAGAAAAAAATAAAAATAATGTTTCCAATAAAATACA
>CAYVZF010000080.1:0-2886 GCA_964456095.1 uncultured Erysipelotrichaceae bacterium | reverse complement strand
AGGGGCTAGAGAAAATAATCTTAAAAACATTAATTTATCAATACCAAAAGAAAAATTAGTTGTTTTTACAGGTGTTTCCGGAAGTGGAAAATCAACTCTAGCATTTGATACAATTTATAATGAAGGACAAAGAAGATATGTTGAATCATTATCAAGTTATGCAAGACAATTTCTAGGTAATGTTGAAAAACCTGATGTCGATTCAATAGAGGGCTTATCTCCAGCAATTGCAATAGACCAAAAAACAACATCTCATAATCCTAGATCAACTGTAGGAACAGTAACTGAAATATATGATTATTTAAGATTATTATATTCAAGAATTGGTGTAGCATATTGTCCTATTCATAATGAACCTATTCAAAAAACAACGATCAAACAAATGGTCGACATTGTATTAAAAAAAGAGTTAGGTACGAAAATCATTATTTTAGCACCTTTTGTACAAAATGAAAAAGGAACGCATAAAGAAGTATTTGAAAAATTTTCATCAATGGGTTTTGAAAGAGTAAGAGTTGATGGTAATATTTGTCGTTTAAGTGAAGTTCCTTTACTAGATAAAAATAAAAAGCATTTTATCGATGTTGTTATAGATAGATTAATTTTAAAAGAAGATTCATCATCAAGATTGTTTGAGTCAATTGAATCTGCCGTAGATGTTTCTGATGGATATGTTGTTATTAAAGATGATAAAGAAGAATTATTGTTAAGTGAGAAAAACGCGTGTAAAAAATGTGGTTTTTCTGTTCCACCATTAGAACCAAGACTATTTTCATTTAATGCTCCTCTTGGATGTTGTCCCGATTGTAATGGTTTAAGTATTAAAAAAGAAGCTAGTGAGCAATTACTTATACCTAACCCAAATTTTTCAATCAATCAAGGAGCAATCGTTTATTATAAAAATCATATAGATGGATCAACTATCGACTGGAAAGAATTTACATATTTATGCGATTATTATGGTATACCAAGAGATATACCATATAACAGATTAACTAAAGAACAAAAAGAAATAGTTCTTTATGGTTCAAAAGAACAAATCAAATTTACAATTAAATCAAATTCTGGAAATACAATGAATAGAATAGGCATTGAAGGAATTATAACAAAAATCAATAGATTATACGTTTCAACAACATCAGAAATGATGCGCGAATATTATAATTCCTTTATGAATGAAAGAATATGTCCATCATGTAATGGAGCACGTCTTAATAAGCAAGTTTTATCTGTCAAAATTGGTGGATTAAATATTTTTGAAATGACTAGCTTATCATTAAAAGAATTAAAATCATTTTTAGAAAACTTAAAACTCACTAAAGAGCAACAAGTTGTTGCAAATCTAGTTTTACAAGAAGTGTTAAATAGAATCAATTTCTTATTAAATGTAGGTCTTGAATACTTAACTTTATCTAGAATGGCTATGACATTATCAGGTGGAGAAGCTCAAAGAATTAGACTTGCAACACAAATAGGAAGTAGACTAACTGGAGTACTATATGTTCTAGATGAGCCCTCTATCGGTTTACACCAAAGAGATAATGATAAATTAATAAAAACTTTAAAAGACATGGTAGAACTTGGTAATACATTAGTAGTTGTAGAACACGACGAAGATACAATGCTAAATGCAGATTATCTTGTCGATATCGGTCCAGGCGCAGGTGCAAATGGAGGATATATCGTTTCTAAAGGAACGCCAAAAGAAGTAATGAATGATGATAATTCATTAACAGGTCAATATTTATCTGGGAAAAAATTTATACCATATCCACTTTATAGAGGAAAAGGAAATGGTAAAGAAATAACTATAAAAGGAGCTTCAGAAAATAATTTAAAAAATGTTGATGTAAAAATACCTCTTAATACATTAACAATAGTTACTGGAGTTTCAGGAAGTGGAAAATCATCTTTAATAACAGAAGTTCTTTATAAAAGAGTTTTTAAAGAATTGCATGGTGGAAAAATGATCCCAGGAAAATGCTCTACAATTTTAGGCTTAAAAGAAATAGATAAAGTAATAAATGTTTCACAAGAACCAATCGGCAAAACTCCAAGAAGTAATCCTGCAACATATATTGGTGTATTCGATGATATAAGAGCGTTATTTGCCTCAACTAAATTAGCACGAGCAAAAGGTTACGATAAATCACGTTTCTCTTTTAATATAAAAGGAGGTAGATGTGAACATTGTGAAGGTGATGGTGTAAAAAGAATTTCTATGAATTTTTTACCAGATGTATATGTAATATGCGATGAATGCAATGGTAAAAGATATAATCCAGACACATTAGAAGTAACATATAAAGGCAAAAACATATCAGATGTATTAGATATGACAGTAGAAGAAGCTTGTGAATTCTTTGAACCAATGCCTTCAATTTATAATAAATTAAAAACATTAAATGATGTTGGATTAAGTTATATAAAATTAGGACAATCATCTACTACATTATCAGGTGGAGAAGCTCAAAGAGTTAAATTAGCATATGAATTAGCAAAAAGGTCGACAGGCAAAACATTATACATACTAGATGAACCGACTACAGGTCTACATACGGATGACGTTAATAGATTAATAAAAGTTTTAAGAAGCATAGTAGCACTTGGAAATTCAGTTATAGTAATCGAGCATAACTTAGACGTAATTAAAAATGCTGATTACATTATTGATTTAGGACCAGAAGGTGGAGAAAACGGTGGAAATATTGTTATTACTGGAACACCTGAAGAAGTAGCAGAGTGTGAAAAATCATATACTGGCAAATACTTAAAACCAATTTTAATTAGAGATAAAGAAAGAATGCAAAATAGACATTAAATAAACTAATAATTCTTTAAAGATTGATACAAAAATAAAAATAAATTATGATATAGAAATAAAAG
>CAYVZF010000079.1:0-2965 GCA_964456095.1 uncultured Erysipelotrichaceae bacterium | reverse complement strand
TATTGTTTAATACTTGTACTATTCAGTGCAAGTATTAGACTTTATTAAAATTATCAATTGTTCATTTTTGATTATACATATAAATGCTTTTGTGTTTAATTATAATAATTATGAGAAAATTACATATAATAAATGAGGTTAATTTTATGAGAAAAGTAATGAAATTTTTATTATTGTTGTTCATTCTAATTACTACTACATCGTGTGGATATAGAAGAACAGAAAATTCATTTTTTGAAGATTTTAAGTTACAATATAATCTAGTACCTAATTTGCCTCAACCTGAAAGTTCTTCTATGGTTTTAGTGGATACTGATTTAGGTAATGGTTCTAGAGTTTATATTAATTCTAAACAAAATGCTGTAGAATATTTTCAAAAAATTGTTGAGTATGTTGAATCTTTAACATTTACTTTTTGCGGCACTGTCGATTCAATTAAAGAATATCATAATAATATATTAGGAAAAGAATCTTCATATTATCTTCGTTCGACAAAAAGTTTTTCATCAATTTTAGCAAGTAATTATTATTTTGCAGATGAAAATTCATACATAATAATTTATTCCAATGGGGAAGTACAATATGAAGAAGATGGTAATCACTTAAAGGATGCACATTTAATTAGAATTTGTTGTGATTCAGGGATTTATAAGCCAAAATCTCATATTAATGATAATTATTCGTTCAATTATGATTATTTTATTGAGTTTGGTTACGAACCAAGCATTTGGTTCAATGATTCATTTAGTATTTTTAAATTAGAGGTAATAGATGAAGATAATCATATAATTAATAAATCAGCTATTATAGATACTTGGTATACTCCTGGTACATTGATAAAATTTTATTCTAATCCAATTTCTAATGCTAATTTAGTGATGTATGAAAATGATCAATTTTGTAAAATACAAAATATTGATAATGAAAGTGATGAATATATATGGGTGTTTTCATATGTAATGCCGGCTTATGATGTAGTATTAAGATTCGAAGTTGAAATGATAGAATATTTAAATGTAAAAAGTATTTTAAATATTCCTAATTTATCAGTTGAAAATGTTATGAAAGTAAGAAAAGAATATGGTTCTATTGGAGTTACACCAGGGAATCTAACCAATATTGAATATAGTATTGATACTATGGATATAAATAATGTATTAAGCATTTTAGAAATGTCTGTATATGAAGATAAAACTAATAATTGGCAAATCGATGGCGGAGGTTATACTTGCTATTCTATAGTTACTAGTGAAGAACAATATGATATATATATTTCTAATGGACACATTTTTATTAATGATAAACATTATAAGTTTATGGGTGATTATATTTCTTTCAATAATCTTTGTTTAGAAGCTCATTCATATATAACTTATTTAGATGAATTTGATGCTTTTGATATTGATGGTATTACCATTGGTAGTTATAGAGGATTATCAGAATTTGAATTTATTGAATATCCATATGATAGAGTTTCAGGAAATGAAAATTTAGGATATTTGTCTACTGAAATTGGTATATTATATATTCTTACAGAAGACATTTTCTATATAAAGAATGAGAATACATATACCTATTTTCTTATTGTTGGAGAAAAGAATTTTAATTATATTTATGAGTAAAGAATGATTTGAAAATTTAATTTTAAATTATTAATAGATATGTATTATTTACAATAGATATTAATCAGTAGTTACGCATACAAAGCAAAAAATAAAAAAACACTATAAATTATTAAAAAAATATCATCGTCAAATAAGTTCTTTCCACGATCAATTGACAATAAATTGATATTCATGCATAAGTAATTTCTTTTTTAAAGTTGAGAAACTTGCTCTAACATACATAATTCTTTTTGTTGTTTTTAATAGATTGACTGTTAACGTCAAAAAAATCGTCTCATATAAAAAATGCTCTAATACTTAATAATTAAAAAAAGATCTTATTACTGTTACGATTAAGATAATTAATCAGTAGTAAGATCTTTTAATTTAATATATTCTATTAATTCATTAGACCAAGATAATAAACTACTTGCTTTATTTATTCTTTCTTTTTCATTAAGTGGTCCTAATACGTTTAATACACAATAGCCTTTAATAAATTATAGATTTAATAATTTAAGAATTGATTTATGTAAATAAGATGGTTTATTTTTAACTTCATCTTCATTACTTCCAACCGCTCCATAGTAGAATTTACACTTTGGTTCAGTTCCAGATGGTCTAATAGCCACTGTTGAACCATCTTCTAGATAATATTTTAATACATCAGCATTTGGAAGTCCTTTTATAGTAGATTCACCATTACTATCGATTCTTTTTAATGATAAATAATCTTCTACTACGATAACTTTTAATCCTCCTATTTCTTTAAAAGGATTATTTCTATTATCAAACATTATTTGTTTCATTTTTTCTCCACCACTTTGACCTTCAAAGTAAATAGAATATAATTCATCTTTATGATATCCATACTTCTTTTGTATTTCATCCATAACTTCATCTAATCGTTTATTTTTACTCAAATAATAATTAGTCATTTCAGAAATAATAACTAATGCTTGTAATGAATCTTTATCTCTAACAAAAGGTTTAACTAAATAGCCATAACTTTCTTCATATCCAAATTCAAATGTCTTTTCATTACTTAATTCATAATGATGAATTCTATCTCCAATAAACTTGAATCCTGTCAATAATGATTCTACTGATAATCCATAGTTCTTAGCAATCTTTTCGCCTAAAGAAGAAGTGACGATCGTATTAAACATTACTCCATTATTTGATAATAATCCTTTTTCTTTTCTTTGAGATAAAACATATTCAATAATTAATGCACCTGTTTGATTACCAGTATATAATTCATATTCACCTTTACTATTTAAAAAAGCAATACCTACTCTATCAGCATCAGGATCTGTTGTTAATATTAAATCGGCATTATTATCTTTAGCGTATTTTAA
>CAYVZF010000078.1:0-3185 GCA_964456095.1 uncultured Erysipelotrichaceae bacterium | reverse complement strand
ATATAAAATTTTGTTATTTTATTTTTTTAGAGGGCAAAACTGCGAAAGTCGCGAATTATTATATCATCATTTCCACCTATACAAATGTTACCAATTTTAACTTTTATTGTTTCATTTCTTTTCATTTTTATCACCACTAATATTTTAAATATATTTTATTAAAAATTAAACATAATTAAGCAAAATAATCACTATATAAAAAAATAAAATAAAATAATAAAATTAGTCTTTAATTTTAATCTCAATTATGGTAGCATATTAAAGAAATATGGAGGTGCATTTATGCCACGTGATAACTTAATTTTACGTTGTTCAGAATGTAAAATGGAAAATTACATTACTACAAAAAACAAACGTAAACATCCTGAAAAATTGGAAATTTCTAAATATTGTCCAAAATGTAATAAAAAGACAGTTCATAAGGAAAAGAAATAAGAGCATTAGCTCTTTTTTTTAAAGTTAATTATGGTAAAAAGATATATTTCTCAATTAGAATTCTCTTGTAATACGTATTTAATAACAAATGAAAAAAATGAATCCATATTGATTGATCCTGGTTGTTTTTCAAGACGCTTAGATGAAGATTTAAAAAAAACTAAATTATTATGTATATTATTAACTCATGGTCATTTTGATCATATTGCATATTTAGATAAAATAAAAAGTATATATAATGATGTTGATGTTTATTGTTTTGAGGAGAATGATTTCTTATTAAATTCTAAAAAGAATGGATCATTTTATAATGATAAAAAAATATGTATTACAACAAAATTCAAGCAATTTAATAATGTGTTAACTATAGGAGATTTTACTATTAATGTGTATTTAACACCAGGACATACAGATGGTAGCGTTATTTATTATTTCAAAGATTATAAATCTATTTTTTTTGGAGATACAATTATATTAAATAGCATTGGCAGGATGGATTTATATTCTGGATCATCATATAAAATGAAAGAATCTTTGCAATTAATAAAGTCTATTGATTTTAATGATAATGATATGTGTTATTTTGGACATGAAAGTCAAATAGATTTTAAAACATTAAAATTAATTAATAAATATCTTTAGTTTTGTTTAAACTATTAATATGAATATTAAAAATAGAATTGGGTTGTCCTTATTTATTAGTTTGATATATATTGTTTTAATTGAATTATTTTATTTATTTAATATTTCTTCTTTTTCTTTTAATCAAACACTTAATTTTATAAATAATTTATATATTAAATATTTTGTAATTTTTATTTTAACATCATCATTTTATTTTATGTTTTCATTTATTTTGTATAATCTAATAAAAAATATATGCGATATTAAAATTTATTTTATTATTTCATCTATTATATTTGTTATTCATAATTTATTTTTAAGTATTTATAATTTACTTCCAAAAAATTCATTGTTACAAAATGAATTAGCATTCTATTTTATAATTATTTTTACAACAACTGTATTTTTTTATTCCATAAGTTACTACAATTTGTTAAAATAGTTGAGGAATAAAGGAGATTTAAAAAAATGATTATTGTAAATGATTTTAAACCTGGTAATACATTTTATTATGAAAACGGTATTTATTCTGTATTAGATATTCAACATAATAAAACCGCGATGAGACAAATGATTGTTAAAGTAAAAGCTAAAAATTTACGTACTGGTTCAATTACTGATATTTCTTTTACAGGTGGAGATAAAGTTGAATTAGCTCATATTGAAAAGAAAAAAATGTCTTATCTATATGATGAAGGAACTTCAATTTGTTTTATGGATCAAGAAACTTTCGAGCAAATTTCTGTTGATAAATCACGTTTAGAATGGGAATTAAATTTCTTAAAAGAAGGTATTGAAGTTGAAATACTTGATCACGAAGGTGAAATTATGGGTATTAACTTACCTGCAAAAGTTGCATTACAAATTACTGAATGTGAACCTGCAGTAAGAGGTGATACAGTTAATAAAGCAATGAAAGACGCTATTACGGAAACTGGATTAAAAGTTCGTGTTCCATTGTTTGTTGAACAAGGTGAATCAATTATCGTTTATACTATTGATGGTAAATACGATTCACGTGCTTAAATATAAGGAGTAATTACAGTAAAATGTAGTTACTTTTTTTTGATTTTAACTATAAAATGACAAATTTTTTAAATAATATTTTATATCATTTATATAGTTCTTTTTTTCATTTTAAAAGAATATATTTTTATAGGAGGAATCAAAATGAACCGTCAAGTAGTTACATTCTTATCTTTATTTTCATTAGTTTTAGTTTTATCTATTTATTATGTTGTTGATAATCAAACTCCTTCAGATGAATTAGTTGATAAAATTGAAGATGAGAATATTGATGTTACATCATCTTCATATTATTTTTCAACCTTGATTTTAGCTAGAGATGAAAAACATCAAGAAATTATTGATGAACAAGTTGGAGTAATTGCAAGCAATGATTCTAGTTCAAGTGAAGTGGTTATTGCAAAAGAAACGATTAAAAGACAAGAAGATATTATGAATCTTGAAGAAAAATTAGAAGGATTAATAATCGAATGTGATTGTGTTTCATCTTATGTTGAAATATTAGATGATCAATATTTATTGAAAGCATATAAACCAAATTTAGATCTTGATGATGAAATTAGTCTTGTTGATAATATATTTTCTAAAGTAGATAATTATTTAGATATTAATAATATCTCATTTATGAAAAATTTATTGCCTGTAGTTGAGATTAAATATTAAATATAAAATACTATTTATTGAAATTATTTGATATTTTCGATAAACTAACCATTGAGGTGAGAAAAAATGAATATATCAAATATAACAACATTATTAATTGATTGGACAAATATTTTTACTAATTTAGGAGTTTTAGTTATTGGTCTTATTGGAGGAGCAGCGGCAGGATTTTTTATTTCACGTGCATTATTTAAGAAACAATTAAAAGATAATCCACCTATTAATGAAAAACAAATTAGAGCTATGCTTTTACAAATGGGACAAAAACCATCTGAAGCAAGAATTCGTCAAATTATGAAAGCTATGGAACAAAGTCGTTAAGACTTTGTTTTATTTTATAAAAAAATTTTTTTTATAAAATTCAAAAAAACTATTTACCACTAAAAAAATAATGCTACTTTAAAAATATAAAAAGCGAAAGAAAAAAATAAGAAAAG
>CAYVZF010000077.1:0-3620 GCA_964456095.1 uncultured Erysipelotrichaceae bacterium | reverse complement strand
ATTATTTTTAAAAGTAAAGATTAAAAAATAGAATTAGAAAATACAAATAATACTTTCTAATTCGCTTTAATTTTTGAAGTTAATAATTTAATTAAGCACTTTCTAATTCTAAATAATCTTTATTAATCAATATCTATTGTTTTTAAATATTTAACAAGAGGATTAACTATTTTCTTTATTGTGCCTTCCTCAAAAGGATTATATAAATTAGCTTTATTTAATAATTGAGTAAATGGATACTTACCACCTAATTTACATAATTTTACATACTTTTTCCATGTTTTATCATGATTCTTTCTATCTTCATTAAAGAATTCAAATGCAACAACTTGAGCTAAAGTATAATCAATATAATAAAATGGTGTAGAAAATACATGGGTTTGTTTCATCCACCAACCACCTCTTTCAAATACAGGTGCTTCATTATATTCTTTATGTGGAATATATTTCCTTTCAATTTCTCTAAATTTCAAGCATCTTTCTTTATGAGTTACATCAGGATTTTCATATACAAAATGTTGAAATTCATCAATCGCTGTACCATAAGGAATAAATTTAATCGCATCTGCAGTATGAGCATATAAGTATTTATTAGTATCTTCTTTAAAGAAATATTCCATCCAAGGATGTGTTAAAAACTCCATCGACATCGAATGAATTTCACATGCTTCTAGTGTTGGTGATCTATATGATGGACATTTAATATTTCTTGACATATAGCCTTGAAATGCATGACCAAATTCATGTGTTAATACATCAACGTCGCCACTTGTACCATTAAAATTAGAGAAAATAAATGGTACTTTATATTTTGGAATATAAGTCATATATCCACCTGGAGCTTTTCCTTTTTTAGCTTCTAGATCCATCAAATTATTATCGACCATTATTTTAAAGAAATCGTCAGTTTCTTTAGATAATTTTGAATACATTTCTTGTGCTTTTTCAACTAAATAATCTTTATTACCTTTTGGTGTAGCATTACCTGAAGAAAATTCAAGATTATAATCATACCACATTGGATTCTTAATATTTAATCTACGAGCTTGATTGGCAAATAATTTTTTAGTAATAGGTACTAAATCATTATAAATTTGTTCACGATAATTCTTAACATCTTCTGAATTATAGTCTGTTCTTCCTAAACTATAATATCCTAATTCAACAAAATTTTTAAAGCCTAATTTTTTTGCACAATCTGTTCTTAAATGTACTAATTTATCATAAATATTACCAATTTCTTCTTCATGTTCATCAAAGAAACTTGCTTGCGCGATAGATGCTTCTTTTCTTACTTCTCTATCAGTAGATGTAGTATATTTACCTAATTGAGCAAGAGTATAAATGTCTTCTTTAAATGGTATTTTAGCACTTGCTAAAATGCGAGTATATTCACTTGATAATCTATTAATTTCTTGAAGTTCAGGGATTATTTTTTCATCAAAACATTTCATACTTACTTCAATCATTTCAAATAAATATTTTCCCCATTCTTCTTCTAATTCTTTTCTAAATTTAGATTTTAATAAACATTCATTAAACTTTTGATCAATCGCAGAAATATATGGAGTAATTTCATCTAAATGTTCTTGTGCTTTAACATATTTTTTATTTGTTGTATCTATCGAATAATGGATTTGAATAAGTGTTGCATTTGTACTTAATTCATCACTATATTTAAAATATTTTTTTAATACATCATTTTGCTTTTTAAATGTTTCTGCATTATTAAATTCTTCAATTAATAAAGTTAATTCTTTTTGAATTTTATCTAAATTCAAATTCTTATATTTCATTTCTTCAAACTTTTTCATAATCAGTTTCCTTTTCATTTTTATTATTTAATTATCATTGAATCTTGATCCATTTCAACTGGTTTTGTTTCATTTAATAATTCTATAATTGTTGGAGCGATATTTGACAATTTACCATCATTTCTCAATTTTACATCTTTAAGAGAGATAGCAAATGGAACAAGATTAGATGTATGTGCAGTAAAAGGATTACCATTTTCATCTAAACATTGTTCTGCATTACCATGGTCTGCAGTTAATAATAAAACTGCATCATGACTATCAACCCAAGAAATAATCTTACCAACACACTCATCAACAGTTTCAACAGCTTTAACAACTGCGTTTTCAATCGCAGTATGTCCTACCATATCACAATTAGCATAATTAATAATTACAACATCTAAATCACCTTTGTTAAGTTCTTCAAATAATTTATCAGTAACTTCATAAGCAGACATTTCAGGCTTTAAATCATATGTTGCAACTTTTGGTGAATTAATTAATGCTCTTCTACATCCTCTTAATTCAGGTTTTTCTACTCCATCATAATTAATTGTTCCATCGAAGAAGAAAGTTACATGCGCATATTTTTCAGTTTCCGCGATTCTTAATTGTTTATAATTATGATTTGCTAAGAATTCCCCTAAAGTATTTGTTATTTTAGGTAATGTAAATGCAATCTCACCATTAACAGAATCAGCATATTTCATAGTACAGACATAGAAAATATTTTTTAATGGATGACTTGGAACATATGGTTTAAAAGCATATGTTCCATCTTTCTTTAAAGGTGGATTCTTATAAAAATCAGGATTTGTAAATAATGTTGAAATTTGTATTGCTCTATCAGGTCTAAAGTTCATAAAAATAATAGAATCATTATCACATATATTACCTTCTACATTTTCATTATAAGCAGGAATTATAAATTCATCACTTCCATCTTTAGAAGTAGTAGGCAAGAATTCATATTGTGAATTTAAATAATCTTTGTAAGATGTAAAGGAATTACCAATCCTATCTACTAAAACTTTATAAGCAACGTCAATTCTATCCATGTTTTTGTCTCTGTCCATAGCGTAATATCTGCCAGAGATAGAAGCTATATGACCAAATTTTAATTCATCCATTACAGCTTGAACTTTATCTAAATAAATTGCTCCAGCTTGAGGATCAACATCTCTTCCATCCATAAACGCATGAACATAAACATCATTAAGTCCATTTAGTTTTGCCATTTTTACCATTGCACATATGTGATTAACATGAGAGTGAACGCCACCATCAGACATAAGTCCAAATATATGCAATTTAGAATTATGCTTTTTAGCATGATTAATCGCATTTAAATATGCCTCATTAGAATAAAAAGTACCATCTTTAACTGCTTTATTAATTAATGTTAATGATTGATATACAATTCTTCCTGCGCCTATATTTAAATGACCGACTTCAGAATTACCCATTTGTCCTTCTGGTAAACCAACTGCTTCTCCTGATGCCTCTATTAAAGTGGTAGGCCTTGTAGAAAAGAATTTATCAAGGTTTGGTTTATTAGCTTTTTTTACACAATTACCATTTGTTTTTTCGGATATTCCATATCCATCCATAATACATAAAATTACTGGTTTTTTCATTTTATTTTAGCTCCTTAATTATAGTTTTTTTTAACAATTTGTATTTTACTACATTTTACTACTTTTTATCTATTAATTTGATAAATAAAATAAAATAATCATCTAATGATGATTATTCGTCAAACCCTTTTAACACGCGACTTTCGCAGTTTTGCCCTCTAAAAAAATAAAATAACAAAATTTTATA
>CAYVZF010000076.1:0-3827 GCA_964456095.1 uncultured Erysipelotrichaceae bacterium | reverse complement strand
TACAAATATAATCTGGAAATTGAAGATAGAACTTTTAAACTTGCTGTGCCTACAACACAACCATATTATTTAACAAAATATCTTGGTTTTTTTACTCAAGCATTATCACTTATTGCTAACATTGATATTTAAAAAATAATAATTAATTGATACTTTATATAAAAAAAGTGTTTGAATTGAACTTAAAAGTTGGACGGTTTATAAATAATTTTTATTTGAAGGATTGTAACCTGTAATTTATAGGTTACGGCCCTTTAATTCAATCAAAAAATAATATAAAATAGTTGCTTTAATAGAAACATAATATAATTGAGTTTATTCTTGGTAATTAAAAAAAATATAATATTAATATGTATGAGGTATATGAACAATATGAATAATGAATATGAACAATTATTAAAAGAAAATCGAAGATTAAAAGAAGAAAATAATTATTTAAAAGATATATTACGCATTAATAATATTAAATATAATGAATGTTCACCTATCAATAATGAATATTATTCAAGAGAAGATAAAATAAATATTTATTGTTCATATTTTAAAGGAAGAAATGATATTTATGCTGAAAGATATTATGATAAAAAAACAGGTGAAAAGAAATATGCTCCAGTATGTGTTAATAAGTTTAAAAATGTATGCGATTTTAAATGTAAAAGTTGTACAAAAAAAGAATATATAGGTTTAAATAGGCAAGAGTTAATAAAACATTTTAAGGGAATGAAATCTTTTGGAATATATCCAATGCTTGACAATGATGAATGTTATTTTTTAGTAATTGATTTTGATGATGGAGATTATTTTACAAGTGCTATTTTATATAAAAAAATATGTAATCAACTAGGTATAGATTCATTAATAGAAATATCTCAATCAGGAAGTGGCGCTCATATTTGGATTTTTTTTGAAGAACCAATTAAAGCAAAAATTGCAAGAAAGATAGGGGACTATATTTTAAATAAAGCCTTTTCTTTGAATAATAATATATCATTTAAAAATTTTGATAGATTTTTTCCTTCTCAAGATTATTTAGAAAAAGGAGGTTATGGTAATTTAATCGCTTTACCTTTGAATGGCAAATTAATATGTGAAAATAAAACGGTATTTGTAGATGAAAATAAGATTCCTTATAATAATCAAATAAGTGCTTTATCTAATACAAAAAAACTAACAACTAATGAAATAGAATTATTAATGGAAAAAATAAAACAAGAAGATGAGTTAGATATATTACCTAAAAATATATTAAAAAAACATAATTTAAAACAAAATGATTTTAATGATAATTTAAAAATTATAATAAGTAATGATATAGCTATAAACAAAAATGACATTAATTTAAATGCAAAAAAGTTTATAATGCGATTAGGTTCTGTTCATAATAAAGAATTCTATGAAAGACAAAAAATAAGACAATCAACATATAATATTCCAAGAGTATTACAACTTTTTAAAGAAGATGATACTTTTATATATTTGCCAAGAGGATGTTATGATGATTTAATAAATATGTTTAGAATTTTACTTGTTAATTTTGAAATTGTTGATAATACAAATAAAGGTGAAATTATTGATGTTTCATTTAATGGGGAATTATTCGATTATCAAAGAATTGCACAAAGAGAAATGTTGAAAGTTAATAATGGAATATTATCTGCATCAACTGCATTTGGTAAAACTATATTAGCAATCTCTATGATTGATAAATTGAAAGTTAATACATTAATATTAGTGAACAACATTAATTTATTAAAACAATGGGAAGATAAACTAAACTCTTTTTTAAATGTTAATTATAAATATAAAAAAGATAAATTTGGAATTTATTATGGTCAAAAAAAGAAATTAAATTACAAAGTCGATATTGCTTCAATTCATTCTTTTGAAGATTCTGAAAAAAGAAAAGAAATACTTTTTAAATATGGAATGATAATTATTGATGAAGTTCATCACGTTGCTGCGAGAACTTTTGAACAAGTTGTAAGGTCATCAAATGCTAAATATATTTATGGTTTAACAGCAACACCAAAAAGATCTGATGGTAATGAGAAAATTATATTTAAAACTATTGGAAACATTATTTATGAATATAAAGATAAAAAAAGTAATTTTGATAAAATCCTTGAACCAAGACTTACTTCTTTTAGTTTAGAAAATAAAGATAAGTTATTATCATACGTTGAGATTTGTAATAAATTAGTTGAAAATGATGAGCGTAATAATTTGATTGTTGAAGATATAAAAAATAATTTTGAAAATAAGAAAAATATTTTGGTATTAACTGATAGAGTAGACCATACTCAAATATTAAAGGAAAAAATTAAAGTTTTTACTGATAAAATTTTTGTAATTAATGGCCAAATGAAATCGAAAGAAAAGAATTTAATTAATAAACAAATAAATTCAATTAATGAAGATGGATATATTATAATAGCAACTGGAAAATATATTGGTGAAGGATTTGATTTACCATCTTTAAATACTTTATTTTTAACAATGCCTTTTAAATGGGAAGGAATGCTGTCTCAATACGTTGGTAGACTTCATAGATTAGAGGTAAATAAAAATGAAGTTAAAGTATTTGATTATGTGGATATAAATGTAAAAATGTTTTCTAATATGTTTAATACACGTTTAAAAGGATATAGAAAGCTTCATTATTCTTTGATTGATGGATTTGAACTTAATCAAAACAAATTATTATCAAAATATGAATATTATGATGTATTATTAAAAGATATTGAAAATAGTAATGATGTTATATTAACTATTATTGATTATACTTTAGAAAAATTAGTAAATTTACTTTCTATTATTAAAGGAAATGTAACTATAATTTCTTCAAAGGAATTTCCTAATTTATCTAATAATAATTTAGAAATTATCAATAAAGGTGTTTTTGTGAATTCGATAATAATTGATAATAAATTTGTTTATTATGGAGGTATTAATCCTTTTACCGAGATTAATTATGACGAAAGTATTATGCGAATTGATAATATTGATTTTGTTAAAGATTTTATAAAAGAAATAGGAATTTATAAAAAAATGATGTAAATAAGAAATTGATGAATATCTACGATTATGATAAATAGAGTTTGAAATAAGGGCAAATTTTTGAAATCAAATAAATTATTGAAAGAAAGAGTAGTTAATCCATTATATTTAAAAAAAGATATGTTAAGTATGAATAAATTCACTTTTTTAATGAAATATTAACCACGATTATATTATTTATTTCTAAATCAAAATAGAAGAAAAAGAAATAATGATTAATATAATTATGAATATATCATTTATGTAATTTTAATGTAGATCAAAAAAATATGAGCATCTTATTTGTTGAATAATATTTATATATGTTATTCTTAACTCGAAAAGAGGAAATAGAATATGAATATAACAAAAGATATAAAGTATATTGGCGTAAATGATCATGATATCGATTTATTTGAAGGTCAATATGTAGTAGAAAATGGAATGGCATATAACTCATATATTATTTTAGATGATAAAATTGCTATTATTGATACAGTTGATGCAAGATTTTTTGAAGAATGGCTTTTCAATATTAAGAATATAATTGGAGATAATAAACCAGATTATTTAATTATAGAGCATATGGAACCTGATCATTCTGCGAATATTTTAAAGTTTATGAATATTTATAGTGATACTAAAATAGTGTCTTCTTCAAAAGCTTTTGTAATGATGAAAAATTTTTTTGGAACTGATTTTAAAGAAAATCAAATTATTGTTAATGATGGCGATATTTTAACACTTGGACATCATTTATTAAAATTTATTTCCGCTCCAATGGTACATTG
>CAYVZF010000075.1:0-4015 GCA_964456095.1 uncultured Erysipelotrichaceae bacterium | reverse complement strand
GTTTTAATAAAATAATCTACGATACATTTTAATATGTAATCGTGTCTTGATAGTTCCATTTCACACCACCTTTTAGCACTACATTTCCTCAAGTGCTAATTATATTATACGCGAATTGCTAGCACTTGCAACACTAAATTGCTAATTTTTTAATTTTTTTTTAATTTTTTTATCAAAGATTACTACTTTCATTATCTAAAGATAATGATTATTAATCTTTTATATCAAAAAAAATTAAATTATTACTTAAATTATTTGAAAAATCAACTTATTCGACACTAAAAACAAGGATAATTCTTATTAATTTTAGATAACTTTACTCCACAAACTTTAATTATTTCTTTTAGATTTTTTATTAATTTATATAATACCCTATAAGATTTGTTAAATAATTTTGTTACTTCTATCTATGTTAATACTCTTATTGATGCATATTACTAATAATTTTTTTATTTGTTCTAAAAAAGTATTATCGTTTTCTTCAAATATAATGTCTTATAAAAATAATTAATTAAGTTTTGTATTTAATAATTATAAACAAAAAAATAAATCTTATACGATTAATAATTAACAAGTAATAAGATTTTTCAATTCATTAGACTAAGGAAACATAACATTTTTAGTATATTTATAACACATTGTAATGACATTATGCACATAATGTAGTATAATATGTGTAGAATAAAACATGGAGGTGGATTTATGGAAAGTACTAATCTAAATATTCGCACAGAAAAAGATGTCAAAATTGCTGCAGAAAGAATTTTTGAGGAACTTGGTTTGAACATGACGACTGCCGTAAATATTTTTCTTCGCCAAACTATTCGTGAAAACGGTATTCCGTTTGAACTGAAATTAAATGTTTCTAACGATATTACCGCTTGCGCTATTGAGGAAGGAAGAAAAATAGCTTACGACAAATCTACCAAGGGATATTCCAGCATGAACGATTTAAAGGCGGCTCTAGAAGATGAAATATGAGATCAAATTTACAAATCAATTCAAAAAAGATTTGAAGTTTGCTAAAAAACAAGGTAAAGATACAAAAAAGTTATTTGAGGTCATCGAAAAACTTGCTAATGGTGAGCCACTAGAAACCAAGTATCACGATCACAATTTAACAGGTAACTATATACGCTGCCATGAATGTCACATCGAACCAGATTGGTTACTGATTTACGAAGTATTTGAAAATGTTCTTGTCCTAATGCTTTATCGTGTTGGAAGTCATTCTAAGTTGTTTAAATAATATCACCTACAGACATACTTTAAAGGTTAACATCAAATATTTTCTTTTATAATAATTAGTTAAGTTTTGTATTTAATAATTATAAACAAAAAAAATAGATCTTATTACGATTAATAATTAACAAGTAGTAAGATCTTTTAATTTAATAGATTCTATTAATTCATTAGACCAAGGTAATAAACTATTTGCTTTATTAATTCTTTCTTTTTCATTAAGTGGTCCTAATACATTTAATAAATAATCTTAAAATTCAAATGGTTTTAAATTATTTTCTACTGTAGTTTGTAATAATGAATATAATTCACAAGATACTTCTGCTCCTTTAACTGTATTTAATAATAAGAAATTTTTTCATATTGTACATAACAATACTAGACTTGAGTTTTACTATGAAGTTATAACGTCAATCTTCTTTATGAGTTAAACCATTTAAATATATAACATGCTCAGCACATAAAAAGGAACTAGATTATATTAACCTAATTCCTAATTAAAATATTAACTAATTTAATAATCTTATTATTTGATAGTAATAGAATTCAAATAGAAAGCATTGCTACCTGTATTTGAAATACTAATATATGCATATGATGTTATATCAAATGTATAAATAGTTCCTTCTACTGTAGGTGTAATTTCACTGTTACATGAATCAACCGAATTACCACCATATACTGTTATACTTGGTGTACCATAGCAATAATTTAAATCAACAACAAGACTTGTTGTTCCACTTAATGGAGTTGTATTATGCATTGTTCCAGCATTCTTTTTCCATTGGAATGTTCCAGCATAATTTGTTGATTTCATTACATAATTATATTCAAATGTAATTCCATTTACTGTAAGTGAATTTTCTCCATATGAAGAAGCAAATAATGTATCAACTAATTTAATTTCATCTTGTGTATTATCATCATTCCATCATCAATTGTTGAATCATCTAATGCATAGATTTGTATATTAAATGAATCATCTTCGCTTTCATCCCAGAATAATATTTCATATCCTGCTTCTTCATTATATGCATCATAATGAGATAATTCTGTTGAGTCTTCATAATATATTGGTTCTATAGTATAAGAAGCATTGTTTAATAATTTATAATAACTATCTGCGTTCATTGAACCATCTAAGATATAAAGAAAAAAACATGTATAGCCATAATAATCTTCTGTTTCAGCATAATAGTATTCGCTTGCTTCAAAACTAATAACTGAATTAGTTGTTCCTAAATAAGTTTTAATTTCTGCATCTGGGAATGTTGTAGTGCTTGTATATTCGTCATAGTCACCATAATCATCACCATCATCTGAATAATCAAAATATTCATAAATAGTTAAACAGAAATTACCCTCTTCTTCGTAGAAGTATAATGAATATCCACTTGTTTCATTATAAGCATAATATGCTTCTTCTTCTTCATCATATTCAACTACATATGATGCATTTTCAAGAATTATTTTATAAGCATCATTACATGCTGTAGTTGAAATAGTACTATAAACAAAAACGTATTTTAATAATCCTAAAAGATTATCTTCATAATAGTAATATTTATCTGATTCATAACTTGGAAGTTCATTAGTGCCATTTAAGAATGTTTTAATGTTACTTCCTGGGAATGAAGTATATTCTGTATATTCTATTTCTTCATCTCCACCAATAGAATCTTCATATAATGAATAGATTTGTAAGTTAAATGAATTATCATCACTTAAATCATAAAATAATACTTCATATCCTGTATCTTGATTATATGCGTCATAATATTCAAGTCCATCAGTAGTTGTATATTGTTCAATAATATAAGAAGCATTACTTAATAAAGTATAATAACTATCCGCATTCATTGAACCATCAGTAATATACATAAAGAAGCACAAATATCCATCATCTTCTGTTTCAGCATAATAGTATTCACTAGAAACAAAACTTACAATAGATTCAGTTAATCCTAAATAAGCTTTAATTTCTGCATCTGGGAATGATGTTGTTATTGTATAATCATCTGAGTAACTATCACCAAATGAATATTGAACAATAAAATAAGTTACATCATCAATTGTTTCTTCATAATAAACTACTTGGTAAGGTAAAGTACTTGTTGAATCAACATAATAATATTCACCTTCTACTTCATTATTAACATATATTGGATCATTATAACCAAGTGTTTTTAAATAAGTATTAAAGTAATCATTTGATGCTTTATCATTTTTAACAGTATAGACAGTTACATATTGAGCATTATTAACCTCACTCTTTTCTATACTAATCTCTTCGCCTTCAAAAGAAGGAGGTACAATATCAGTGTTAAAGAAAGTTTTAATTTCATCAAATGGAAAGTTAGAATTAACTTCTTCACTTGATGAAGCACTAACAACTTCGCCAAAAGAATCACTTAATTGACTATCATTAGAACTAGTAGTTGTTCCACCATTAAAATCGCACGAGGTGAATAATAGTGCGGTCAATAATGGTAAAATTATTTTTTTGTTTTTCATATAAAATTTTACTCCTATCAATGAACTATATTACGTAGTCATTTATTTAAATATAACTACAAAAAATAAAAAAAGCAAATAAAAGAATAAAATAGAAATTATTTAATCTTCATTTGCCCTAATTCGTTGCACCTATTACATAGTAAAGCACAAATTTCATTTCTTGATAATTTTGAATTATATAATTCAGAGAACATTATTTTTTTATCAAATATGTATATTCTTTTCTTCTTTTGATAATACGCTACATATATTGGTA
>CAYVZF010000074.1:0-4575 GCA_964456095.1 uncultured Erysipelotrichaceae bacterium | reverse complement strand
AATTCATCATCAATATTTCTAATATCATTACCTATCTTCTCATAATAGCAATTATCACTACCTTTATAGATGTATGATTCGTTCTTGTCTCTTTTAATTTTTCCTTGACTAATTAATAATTCTTTTTCTTTTCTTATTTTTTCAATTAATTCTTGAGCAGTTTCATCATTTGGATCTTGAGGAACTAATTTTCCTCTTATTGCTAAATCTAAAATCTTTTGTTTTAACTTTTCAATATCCATTATTCATCAACCTCTCCAATAAGAGATTCTAATTCATTAACTGCTTTAGAAATATTTTGAGATTTTTCTTTAATTAATTCGAACAATTCTTTTAAAGTTAAGTCATCAGATCCATCATCATCTTGCATCCATTTCAAATCAAGTTTAAAATGGTTTTTCTCAATATCATCAAGTGAAAATTTACGCCATCTTCCGTTAGGATTTTCGTTAGAATATGTTTCAGTTCTCCCACCTAAGTTAGTAGCATTATAGCATTTTACAAAATCAGATAAACTTTCTTCAGTCATAGGATTTTGTTTTAAAGTAAAATGAACATTAGTTCTAAAGTCATAAACCCATACTTCTTTTGTTTGCCATTCTTTTGATGGTTTTTTGTTATCAAAGAAAATAACATTTGCTTTTACGCCTGGTTTATAAAATATACCAGTAGGCAATCTTAAAATTGTATGCAAATTCGTTTTTTCTAATAAATTCTTTCTTACAATATCTCCTGCACCATCTTCAAATAAAACATTATCAGGAACTACAATTGCAGCTTTACCATCTGTTTTTAATGAAGACCATATATGTTGAACAAAATTTAATTGTTTATTAGATGTAGTAGTCCAAAAATCATTTCTATTATATACTAAATCTTCGCTTTCTTCTTCACCATCTTCGTTTGTTATTGTTAATGAAGATTTTCTTCCAAATGGAGGATTTGCTAAAACGTAATCATACATTTCAGAAGGTTTATTAAGCAAAGAATCTGTTCTAATAATTGGAACTTTATCGCTATTAATATCACCAATTCCATGCAAAAATAAATTCATTAGACATAATCTATAAGTTTCTTGTACTAATTCGACACCATAAAATGTTTCTTCTTTTAAAAATTTCTTTTGTTCTCTATCTAACTGATAATTTTCAGGATTTGATATAAAATCATATGCTGAAAGTAAGAAACCTCCAGTACCACAAGCAGGATCACAAATCGTTTTATTAGGCAATGGTCTAACGCATTTAACCATAGTATTAATTAAGGCTCTAGGTGTAAAGTATTGACCAGCACCACTTTTAGTATCTTCAGCATATTCTTTTAATAATTCTTCATAGATTGTTCCTTTAACATCAGATGCCATAGAAACCCATTCTTCTGAGTCTACCATTGTTATTACTTTTTTTAATAATGCAGGTTTTTTAATTTTGCTATCAGCTCCACCAAATATTTCTTTTAATAAACCTTCTTTTTTACCTAATGTGTCAAGAATTTTACGATAGTGTTCATCTAAAGGCTCTCCAGATAATTCTTTTAAGGAATCCCATGTACAATCCTCTGGTATTCTTAATGGTCTATTATATGGTGGTTTTGAATATTCATCAACCATCTTTAAAAATATTAAATAAGTTATTTGCTCCAGATAAGCACCACTACCAATTCCCTCATCTCTTAAAGGATTTGCTAAAGCTTTAACTTTTTTTCCTATTGTAGCCACATTTTCTTTTGCCATAAATTACCTCCTATGCAACCAAAGCGACATTCATTTCATTAAGAATAGTTAAATAATCATTATTAAACAATTTATAATATTTTCCAAATCCACCTAATGTGTCAAATGGCGCATATTCAAAATCATTTTCTTCTATTGTTAATGAAGAGATAATATGGTCTCTGATTAATTGCAACCAATATGTTTGTTCTTCATTAAACTGATACCCCTGAGAACTATTTCTTTTGAAAATCCAGTTTTTAAAATTTAGTTTAACTGTACTAGCAAATGAATCTAAGACATCTAACTGACCTAATTCATATTTAATAATAGAAATTATATCTATTAATTGACTTACTTCAGATTTTCTAACTTTTGAACCATCTTTTATATAATAACAATTCCACATTTTTTTTACTGTGAAGTTGTGTGGTGGATTACACATTATTTCATATAATTCTTTTATCATTTTTTTTGTCAAATGTTTATTCTTATATTGCTGATTATAAATAATACTTAACGCCTCAATTTTAGTTTTATTTTCTTCAATAAATTCTCTAAAACTTTTAATAGTAGCATCTACATTTTCTTCTCTAGTTTCACTCCAACCACTAAATTCAATAAAATCAATATTTATGTCATCTATAATTTGGTCATGAACTTGTTTTGCTTTCAATATATAATTTCTTAGTTGAGCATTGTTTAATGGTGAAATAGCTTCTTTAATTAAGTCTAATTGCACTGTGTCAACTTCTTCTTTGGTTATTTCTTCTTTATTTAATATTTGTTTTGTTTTTTCATCTAGATAATCTAAATCATATGCATTTAATATATTTGAGACAATATCTTTCAATTCGATTCCATTAGTTAATGTTTTAATTTCTTCTTTTTCTTTATTGTTTAATATTATATCTAACCTATTTAATCTACCAGCAACTGTAGTAAGAGTATCTTCATCTGTTTCACCTAACGCAACTTTAGTTAATAAATCTTTTAATGGAATAGTTGGTTTTCTATCTAGAGTTCTTCCTTCAGACTTTTCTGATTTAGTTACCCCAACTGCGTCAAATAAGATAAATCTATCTTTATTTGTTGTTGCAGATGGCGATACTTTTTGAAATTCTTCTAATGATATAGTTCTTGTTCCTCTACCTTTCATTTGTTCATAATAATTTTTGCTTTTAACATCTCGCATAAATAATAAACATTCAATTGCTTTTACATCTGTCCCTGTTGCAATCATATCTACAGTTACTGCAATTCTAAATTTATATCCATATCTAAATTCATTAATTTTATCATTGGACGATAAATCGTCAGCCGTTTCTTTTCTATAAGTTATTTTTTTACAAAATTCATTACCTTCATTAAATTCTTCTCTAATAATTTTAATAATATCGTCAGCATGACTATCACTTTTAGCAAAAATTAAAGTTTTTGGAAATTCCTTTCTTTCAGGAAAAATTTCAGTTTCAACAACTCTTTTAAACTCTCTAATAATATGACGTATTTGACTTGGATTAACAACATTTTTATCCAGCTCATTAGATTCATAAACAATGTCTTCATCAATAGATTCCCATCGTTGTTTTCTTGTTAATCTTTGACGTTTTCGAATAACACGATTAGTTTTAGCAATTTGAGCTCCAGTTTTTGTTATTTTTGTTTCAATTATATATTCATCTTCTCCAACATTAACTCCATCAATAATTGCTTGTTCTCTAGAATATTCACTAACTACATTCTCATTAAAATAAGCAAATGTCCTATTATCTGGAGTAGCTGTTAAACCAATTTGAAATGCATCAAAATAATCAAGTACTTGTTTCCAAAGATTATAAATTGATCTATGGCATTCATCAATAACTATAAAATCAAAATATTCAATTGGATATTTCGAATTATAAACCACTTCTTTAGGTGAATATGCTTTTTCATTTGTAATAGGTGATTCTTCAAAAGATTCATCTAATTCTTCACCTTTTAAAATTGAATACATTCTTTGAATTGTACTAATACAAACATTTGTCGAATCAGCAATATAACTTGACTTCAACCTTTGAACATTATATAGCTCTACAAATCTTAAATTACTATCATTAGGTTTATATGTAGTAAATTCAGCCTCTGCTTGTTCACCTAAATTTTTTGTATCAACAAGGAATAAAACACGTTTTGCGCCACAATATTTTAATAATCTATAAATAGTCGTTATAGCAGTAAAAGTTTTACCAGCTCCAGTAGCCATTTGAATTAATGCTCTAGGCTTACCTTGTGAAAAAGACATTTCCAAATTGTTAATCGCATTTATTTGGCAGACTCTAAATCCATATTCATTTAATTTAGGAAAACATTTTAATCTATTTCTTAAAGTGTCTTGCTCTTTTAATAATCTTTCTAATTCTTCTGGTCTATGAAAAGTAAAAATTTCTCGTGATCTAAATTTAATATCATTATAATCAGTAAAACGAGTAATTTCTCCTGTTGATTCATAAACAAATCTAATATCTACTGTCTTGTTAAAATATAAAAATTTACTATTAACATATCTTCTTGTTTGGTCTTCAACTTCAATTACTAATTTTTCACCTTTTTTTATTTCTTTTGCTTCAATTATTCCTACTGGTTGTTGATTAATAAATATTAAATAATCAACTTCACCAGTATCAGTTGGATATTCACGAACAACAACACCTTTTCCAGCATACAAATTAAGTTCACTCATATCTTGAACAATATATCCAGCTGAGTGTAATTGTTTATCTATTTCTATTCTTGCTTTTTCTTCTGGGGACATGCTTTCTCACCAACCTCTTTCTACTCAACTTTCATTCCAGCTTCAATAAATAGTTCTTTTAGTTTTC
>CAYVZF010000073.1:0-4690 GCA_964456095.1 uncultured Erysipelotrichaceae bacterium | reverse complement strand
AGTAGTGAGTATTTAGATGCTCAAAGTATTAATGGGTTAAATTTATATTGTTATTCGAATAGTAACCCAATAGTAATTTTTAAATTGATAAATAGAACACACGCTAAATTGCATAATAGTTCTGTAATTGAACATTTTATTCCTAGTTTGAATAATTTTATTTCTGACTTAAGTGTTAGCGGTACAAATTATTGGAATCCTCATTGGGAAAATAAGTTGTTCGATACTAATTGGCCAGACTTATTTGTTGTTTCTAATTCTGCTGTTGAATTAATAAATTGGGGACTAATAGTTTATAAAGGAAGTTTATATTTTGACAATTACGCGCAACATTCTATTTATAATGCCTCATTAAATTTAAATGTTTACGCAGGTTTTAATTTTGAGAAAAATAAGTATGGAGTAGAATTAGGCGGAAGTGTTGGCAGATTATGCTACGATGGTAGATTTGTTGATGTGCAAGTCGACTTTTTAACCGCAAAATTCTTCTTCATTTATGAAGATGGAAAATTAAAAATTGACCCAGGATTTGGATGGGTTGATTTTGGTATTTCAATTGATATTGCTGCTATTATAGAATATTTGAAAGGAAATGGTTTATGCTATGATTAATTCTTATGAAGTTGATTTAAGAACTTTTTTTAAAAAGTTTTACTGTCCGATATGCGGACAAAGATTAAAAATAATAAAAGAAGTTAATAAACTTAATGATGAACAAAAAAAGATATATTACAAAGAATTATACCCTTATGGAGTTCCAATCAATTTAGAAGTTGGTAAAGTTAAGCAAATGTTTAAGTGTAGAAATTGTAATTATTATAATTCTACTGATAATCAATTACTAATTCACAAAAAACAGAAGCTAGAAAAAAAGAAAATTTTAAATGAAAAATAAGTAAAATATATTAATTTGTTAACTAAATTGTAAGAAGGATAAGCTATGTAACACTTTGTAACATAGTCTTACATAGCTAATGCCATAACTTGTATGCCCAGATTATATTAGTGTTGACACATTAAAATAGATGAGGATACATGTAATAGGTTTGTCGAGACTAATTAATATTTTCTAGAAACAAGATATTATAATTCATTATGGTGCAGATTTATTAGTCCTGATAGTAGTGATTATTTAGATGCTCAAAGTATTAATGAACTTAATTTATATTGCTATTGTGGAAATGATCCTATTAACTATAAACAAATACCTGCTTTTTTTAGTAACTCAATTATTATTTCGTCTATTTTTGTTAATGGGTCTATTTTAAACAAAACAAGTGCTAGTTCAGTTAAACAAATTGCAAAAACCTTAGCATCGTCACAATCTAGTAAATTCAATTTATTTGGATATGAATTAAGAACATCAGCTGGATGGGATACATCGCCAGATATTGCTACTAATTTTTTTGGAAGAATTGGTTTTTCTTCTTATGTTACATATACACACGGACAATCAGGGACGCTATATGCATTTGCAGGGAGCACAAGTGATGTAATGAACTGGTTTGGAACAACTTATTATGCAGGCGTTGGAATCAATTTATTTGATATTTTAGGTGTTGAGACTCAACTTGAGACTGTAGGAATTGGAGCTCAAGTTAGCATAGGAAATTTTAGCATTGGTGCAAATATAAATTTGATTGGTGGTACTTCTGTTACATTTAGATGGGATACTGATTTTGGTAATGGTATGACTAAAACAGATGGATTTACTATAGGATTAAATATAGGATATCTTGTAGCAGTAATTTATTTTATTTATAAGTTTGCAACTACTGGTGATCTTAGTCCTGTTCCTGGCTTACAACCATCATTTTAGAAAGGGTGAGAACATGAATAAAAAAATTTTAGGTAATATTATATTTTGGACTACTTTAATTTCTCCAATGCTTTCATTTTCATTAGCTAGTATGATTGGTGAGCCCAATATATTCGGTGTTGCAGGAATAATAAGGTATTCTTGGGTGATGTTGCTATTTATTCCAATTGGAGTTTTATCGATTTTAATTGGATTTAAACTTAAAAAGAGCAATCAAAAATATAAAAAGAATTTTATTATTTCACTTATTTGTATACCATTATTATTAATATTTGGTTCATATAGGTTTATTTTCAATAATATTGTTTCATATGATGTTAATAAAGTGTCAATTATTGAAGATAAAACTAATTTAGAATTTCATGAAGAAATTAAAGTAGCAACAATTAAACAAGATTTATATGAAATAAGTTATGTAAAGATAAATAATAATGATAGTAAATATGTGTTTGAACAAGAAATTATAAATAATAAATTATGGTGTGATACATTGAATTTTCAAATTAAAAGTTTATTACCAATAGACATCCAATATGAATCTGAAGTTTTTGATTATTATGTATTTTTTAATATTACAAACAATGAGTATAATAAGTTACCAATTAATGGTGAGTATGAATGCATATTTCTTGCATGTGATTGTGATTTAAGCAGGTTATTAATTTTAGATGACTATATGATTAATTTAAAATAATGTAATAGTTAAAAATTGTAAACAGGATAAACTTGTAACATAGTATTACATAATTACTATTATAATTGGGATACCAAAATTAAAATTGATACAAACACATTAAAATATATGAGGATACTCGTTATATGCCCCATCGAGACTGATTTATACTATTTTGAAACAAGACTTATAATACATTTGATGTAGATTTATATAAAAAATAATATTTTAAAAAAAACAATTAAGGACAAATGCTAAAAAATAATATAAAAAAATATAGATTTTTATCGATTTTTTGGTACAATAGAAGTATAAGATGATTAACGAGGGAATATTTATGAGAAAACGTTTATTTTTTATTGTTGAAGATCTTAATAACATAAATCCTCTTTCGCAATCCGCGATTCTATTTTCAAAATATTTAAATGAAGAGTATGATGTTTTTTTATTTTCAATACAACCTATTCATAATGGAAGAGTTAATGAGAATTATAAAATTAGTCCAAGAGTTAGAATTAAAGCTCTTGATGTTCCTTCAAATAAAAAAGAAAGAAAGGAATACTTGAAAACTAATAATTCATTAGTTAAAGAAATGTTAGATAATGTTTCAAGAGAAGGGGATGTTTTCATTTTATTTTCTGATTTAATTATTAATTATATAAACGATAATTGTAAAAAAATATTAGTAAAAGGTTTTTCTGATACAAATAATTACGATTTATTTGATGAAATTATTTTTACGACTAATAAAGAATATAAAGAGGAATGTGAAAAGAATAATAAGTTATTAAATAAATCATCAGTTATCAATCCATTTCCATCTATTGCTAGAGATGAAAATTTTAAATTTCATGGAAATAAGATAATTTGCATATCAAAAATGTCAACAAAAAATGATTTAATTCCTTTGTTTAAATTGGCTAAAGGATTAAAAAATAATGATATGAAATTCTCCATTGTTTTATGTGGGAATAGTGAATATTTTGATACAGTGTATGATAAAATAATTGAAGAAGATTTAGATGATGTTATTCTTTTAAAAGAAGTAAAAGACATCGATCAAAATTTAATTGAATCTGATTTAATGTTTTATTTTTCAAAAGATGATAATTATCCGATTTATCTTTTAGAAGCTATATCATCAAGTATTCCAGTAGTTTCATATTCAAAAAATAAATATTTAAAAGAAGTTTTAGATGATATTGGTATATATGCTTCTTCACATGAAGAAGTAATTGAAGAAGTTATTCACATATTAAAAGATAAGATAAAATTAGCTAAATTAAAATTTAGAACTTATGAATATTCAAAAAATTATAGAAGAGAAGTTTCTTTAAATAAACTTAGAGCCATAATAGAGGGATTACATAGGAAATATGAAAAATATTAAAATCTGTTATCCTGGTTTTAAAAAAAAGTGTTTTACATTAAGTTATGATGATGGAGTATTGCAAGATATTCCATTTTTAGAGATGATTAATTTATATGGGGTCAAGTGTACATTTAATTTAAATTCTGGATTATTTGGACAAATTAAATATAGAGATGGAAATAATAATTCAAGATTATCTTTAGAAGAAGTTAAAAAAATATATTATGGACATGAAATTGCATCTCACTCATTGTATCATTTTCATTTAGAAAACTTGTCATATGAAGATAATTATTATCAGATCAATAAAGATATTAATAATTTAGAAAATATTTTTAATCAAAAAATCAGTGGCTTTGCTTATCCATTTGGAAAATATTCATCGGATACTATTAAAGTTTTAAAAAATAATAATGTTATGTATGCAAGAACGACTAAATCATCATATAAATTTGATGTCGATATAAATAATCTTTTAGAATATAATCCTACTTGTTCGCATAGTGATAGAAAACTAAAAGATATTGCTGTGGATTTCCTTAAAACTGAAAATGAATTAGCTCTTTTTTATGTATGGGGACATTCATATGAATTTGAAAATAATAATAATTGGGATGTTTTAAGAATGCTACTTGAAATATTAAAAGATGATAATGAAATAACGTATTTAACTAATTATGATGCATTTAAATATATAATTGAAACGAAAAAACTTGAAGTTAATGATAGATATATTATTAACAATAGTGAAGTTGATATTTATCTGATAATCGACGGTATAGAAATGATATGTAGATCCAAAGAAAAAATATTATTGGAGGAATAA
>CAYVZF010000072.1:0-4879 GCA_964456095.1 uncultured Erysipelotrichaceae bacterium | reverse complement strand
ACCTTGTTAATTTAACCACATTACTTTTTACTTTGCAAGTACTTTTTTAATTTTTATGAAAATATTTTTTTACCGTAAATTGACAAAGTAAAACTATCAACATTTATTATCCTTATTATATATAATACTATCCAATTTTTTTTAAAATCTTTACTATATATCTTATCGCTGGTGTTAATACAATGCTTATAATTAATTCTATTATAAAATTAATAGAAATAACAGATGTAAAAAGAACACTTAACGCTGTTTCACTATCACCATAAATTGGTAAAAAGAATAAAACTGCACCAATAAAAAATATCAATGTATTAATAATAGGAATAATGATACTTGCAACAACTATAGCAACATCTTCATCTAATTTACTTATTAATTTATAAAGTAATCCAGAAATAACACCAGCACAACCAGTTTTAAGTAAGCATAAAACTATTGTTGCAAACAAATTATAGCCACTAAAAACTCCAGTTAAAGGTGCTAATAAAGTTATTAATCCATTTACTAAACCTAAAAATAATCCTCCTATTGGTCCAAGTATAATAGAACCAATAGAAATAGGAACAAGAGCAATATTGAAGTTAACAACTCCTGGCATATAATTCGTTATAATAGATAAAGTACATTCAATCGCAGTTAGCAAAGCTAAATAAGTAATCTTTTTAATATTAACTAATCTTTTCATAAATCCTTCCTTTTAGGCCAATTAAAGGTCCCATAGGCTAGTTGTTATTGTAAAATATTTATCTTTCGCTATCAATAAAAAAATAATTATTAGTCATTATTTTATTAATTAATAAGCAAAAAAAAGATGTTAACTATCGTTAAATAATTAACACCTTATAAATCTAATTAATCACGATTATTCATAATTATCACTAATATTCTTAAGAATATAGAGATGAAATCAGTGTATAAATTAAATGCTAAGAATATTGGATAAGAATTAACTAAAGCTCCTTCTCTTGCAGCATATTTAATACGTTGTACATCGAATGCAACATATCCAATGATTACGCCCAAGATAACATAAGATATTATCCAATAAACAGGTTCTAATGCAACAAAAAAATTAATTATAGACATCAATAATGCACCTATTAAAAACATTGTGATAATAGAACCAAACGATGATAAATCTCGTTTGGTAAAATACCCATATAGAGCCATAATACCAAATATTAGACTAGTAATACCAAATGCATAGAAAACTTCACCAATAGTAGCGGTAATAAAAATTGAAGATAACATCAAGCCTAGAAGAAGCGAATAAATAGAGAAAATAGTAATACTTACAATTTTCTTTCTCGATACAGCCATGATGAATGTTGCAACAAAACTAAAAATTAAATAAATAATTGTAGACACCGTTATCGTTGTAACATAAACTTCAGCAGGTACAATTCCATTAACAGTTAAAAGATAAAATCCTAACGCCGCAAGAAAAGTAAGAAATAATCCATAAAACATCCAACCAAAGACACCAGCGACTGTTGTATTTGAAATCTCAAAACTTCTATATCTGCCTCTATCTCTTTTAGAAATCATATTTATTTCCCCTATAATAGTCTATGCCAATAATGCATTAATCATTTCAGAAAATGATTCAACATTTAAAGACGCTCCACCAACAAGTGCACCATCAACATCTTTTTGTGATAAATATTGTGCAATATTATTTGGCTTAACACTTCCACCATAAAGAATTCTTACATTATTAGAAATATTTGGATATAATTCTTCTACTTTATTACGTATAAACAAACAAACATTTTCCGCAATTTCACTAGAAGCATTTTTACCTGTTCCAATAGACCATACTGGTTCATATGCAATAATAACTTTTTCCATTTTCTCTTTTGAAAGATCTTTTAAACCTTCAATTAATTGTTTTTCAATTACTTCAAAAGTTTTATTAGATGTAAATTCTTCTTCTGTTTCACCAACACAATATAATGGAATTAAATTATTATTTAGTAATGATTTAATTTTTAAATTACATTTAGATGATGTTTCATTATCATATGTTCTTCTTTCAGAATGACCTATAATAGAGCCATCAATTCCAATAGAAGATAACATAGTCGAAGAAACTTCACCTGTATATGCACCATTATCTTTAAAATGAACATTTTGTGCGAAAACAATTAAATTATTTGATGAATTCTTTTTCAAAACATCTAAGCATAAGTATGTTGGAGCAATACCAACATCAATATTATTTGAATTAGCTAATTCAATAACATCTTTAGAATGATGTGCAAATTCAACTGTTTCCGATGGAGTTTTGTTCATTTTCCAGTTTCCAACTAGAATTTTTTTTCTCATAATTATTCTCCAATAATATCAATTCCAGGTAAATGTCCATCATTTTCAATCATTTCTAATGATGCACCTCCACCTGTAGAAACATGTGAGAATGAATCTTTATATCCAAATTGTTTAACAGCGGCAGCAGAATCTCCTCCACCAATAACAGTAAATGCATCTTTTAATTCAGCACATGCCTTACATACTGCTAAAGTACCAGCAGTAAATTCTTCTTTTTCAAATACACCAGCTGGACCATTCCAGAATAATGTCTTAGCTTTTGCGATTTCTTTAGCATAAATTTCTCTTGTTTTTGGTCCAACATCCATTCCCATAAATCCTTCAGGAATATTAGCATCATCTGTAGCAAAGATTTTTGTTGGATTATCAAAATCATCTGCAACAACAGTATCAACCGGAAGAATTATTCTTCCATTCGCACTTTCATAGCACTTTTTAGCATATTCTAATTGGTCTTCTTCATATGGAGATGTACCAATAGTTTTACCTAATGCTTTATTAAATGTATATGCCATTGCACCACCGATTAAAATCTTGTCACATTTCTTTAATAAACTTTCAATAACCTTAATTTTATCAGATACTTTAAATCCACCTAAGAATGCAACATATGGACGATTTTCATCTTTTACATTAACAACTCTATCTAAAGCAACAACTTCTTTTTCTACTAAATAGCCAATTGCAACATCTTTGCCTTCTTGTTTTAAGAAATAAGGAATACCATAAGTTGATGCATGAGCTCTATGTGCAGAACCAAATGCATCCATTACAAATGCGTCAGCTAAGCTCGCCCATTCTTTTGCAAGTGATTCATCATTCTTTGATTCACCTTTTTCATAACGAGTATTTTGCATAACAAGAACATCACCATTATTTAAAGAAGAAACGCATTTCGCTAATTCTTCACCTCTTGTTGCTGGTGAGAATTTAACTTCTTTATTTAAAAGTTCACCAAGTCTTTTAGCAATAGGCTCCATGTTATTTTTCTTTTTACCTTCTTCACATTTAATAGGATCTTTATGATCGATTTTTCCTAAATGCGACATTAATACAACACGAGCACCTTTTTGAATTAATTCTTTAATAGTAGGTAATGCTTGTACAATTCTATTATCATCACGAATAACACCATCTTTTAATGGTACATTAAAGTCACAACGTACAAAAACAACTTTACCTGTTACATTTAAATCTCTAACATTTTTCATTATATTTCCTCCATTTTATAGAAATAAAGACGCCTAAAATAAAGGCGTCTGTTATTATTTATTTTTTTATCAAATTATTTTACGCCGATTTCAGAAAATTTCTTTGCCAAACGGACGAATTGTGAAGTATATGAATTTTCATTATCATACCAAGAAACAACTTGTACTTGATATAAACCATCACTAATTTTTGTTACCATTGTTTGAGTTGCATCAAATAATGAACCTTCTGTAATACCAATGATATCTGAAGATACTAATTGTTCTTCTGTATATCCGAATGAAGGATTTGAAGCATTCTTCATCGCAGCATTAATACCTTCTTTAGTAACTTCACCTTTACATACTGCTACTAAAATTGTTGTAGATCCTGTAGGAACAGGTACACGTTGTGCAGATCCAATTAATTTACCATTTAATTCAGGAATAACTAAACCAATAGCTTTTGCAGCACCAGTAGAGTTAGGAACGATAGAACAAGCAGCAGCACGAGCTCTTCTTAAATCGCCTTTTCTATGTGGTCCATCAAGAACCATTTGATCGCCTGTATAAGCATGTACAGTTGTCATGATACCTGATTGAATTGGTGCATAATTATGTAATGCTTTTGCCATAGGTGCTAAGCAGTTTGTTGTACATGAAGCGGCAGAAATAATTCTATCATCTGCTGTTAAAGTATCATCATTTACACCATAAACAATTGTTTTTAAATCATTACCTGCAGGTGCAGAAATAATTACTTTTTTAGCTCCAGCATTGATGTGAGCCATTGATTTTTCTTTTGAGCAATAGAAACCTGTACATTCTAATACTACATCAACATCTAATTCTCCCCAAGGGCAGTTATTAGCGTCCTTTTCAGCATAGATACGGATTTTCTTACCATCAACAGCAATCCATCCTTCTTCTGCTCCTTCTTCTGAACTTGTTACTTTATCAGCTAAAGCATATCTACCTTGTGCTGAATCGTATTTTAATAAGTGAGCTAACATTTTAGGACTTGTTAAATCGTTAATTGCTACGACTTCATATCCTTCTGCTCCAAACATTTGTCTGAAAGCAAGACGGCCAATACGGCCAAAACCATTAATTGCAACTTTTACTGACATTTTATTATGTCCTCCTTTTTTTGTGCATTTATATTATATATTTTTATTAATAAAAATAAAAGAAAAAGAAATAACTTTATAGGTTTTAAACATATGAAAGCGTTTTTATAGAGAAATATAGAGATTCAAAAAAATCTAATCATGCAATAATTATTCCAATATTATTTTAAAATATTCGCGACTTTCGCAGTTTTGCCCTCTAAAAAAATAAAACAACAAAATTTTATA
>CAYVZF010000071.1:0-5723 GCA_964456095.1 uncultured Erysipelotrichaceae bacterium | reverse complement strand
AATACCTCATAAAAGTCTTGGATATATTCGCATACTGAATACTTGTTGAACAAGGCCATAACATCCTTGCCTGTCATTCCTTTTTGGTTTTTGTATTCTTCAACACAAAGTACCATGAATGGTAATTCTTTACTCATAACTTACTCCTCCGGAAATACAATTTCTCCTGTTTTTCTTTCATGTTTCCACATTGAATAAATGGTCATAGGGCTGAAATGCCACATCTTCGTTTCTTCTTTAGCAAGCATTTCATAGGTCTTGGAGTGATAAAATTCGTTCATAGCGGAAATATCGTCAAGTCCTTCATTCTTCACAATAAGGTCAACCGTTTGCGGTATAAGCGCAATACTCAATATAGCGTTAAACTTCTCGTCCATTTATCACACCTCCTCGGATTTAACGAACGTCAATAGTGAAATTGCCTCGTTTGTTGCAAATACATATTGGTCAAACAATTTCTTGATCTTCAAGGCTTCAAGTGCTTGTTCTTTGTTCAAAAGTCCCGTAGAGTACACTTGGAGCGTTTTGTAAACATCATCATTTGCAACTGCACCGATTATAATGTCGTATTGCTCTCCGTCATACGTTCCGTTTCTATGTGCGGAAACAAAGTCGAGCCATTTCTCATCGGGAGCATTGAAACGCTTAATTTTAAGTAGTTCGCTACCGATATTATCGTCTATCTCATATACGTTGACTGTCGGTGTGCCGCCTCGGCGTACCACAACCTTTTGGGCAAAGTTCTCGGCTTGCGCCTTATTGGTTGTCGTATAGAAACCATATCCGAAGTCGAGAAATCTGTTCTGTTCGATAAGTCTCGGCTTTTCCACTACCATATTACTACCGTGATATAATATCATAACATAGCCTCCAACTTCTTAATTTGTGTCTTTTCTTCTTTCAACTTTTTTATAATTTCTTCTATCTGATTGCGGCGGGTAAGTTGTTCGCGAACCGTGATCAAACTTTCCTCATCCTTGCAGATATATTTACTTACTACCTTTTTCCCGTCGCGATAATACAAATAATAATAAGTCTTGCCGTTTATGGTTTTCGGAGTAATTTTTCCTCTTGGTAATGCTTCAAGTTCCATTTTATATTCGTTTATCATATTCACGTTTCGAACTTTTTCACGAAAGATAATCGACGCAAGCATACTCATTCTTCATCACCCACTATTATTATATCCAACTTTTATGTTCTAATCAATGACCTTTGTTGGATAAATATTGAAAATGTTAATTAAATAATCAAGTACAACAAACAAAACGTGAAAATATAAAATTTGTTAAAAAAACCTCTATATGTATTAATTTTTTATACAATATAGAAGTTTTATTATTTATTAATAATAGTATTTTATAAATTAATTTTATTTAATTTCCATATTTCAGAAACATATTGTTCAATAGTTCTATCTGAAGAGAAATATCCAGCATGAGCAATATTAATTAATGCACTTCTTGCCCATTCAAGTGGCTTTTTATAATGTTCTTCTGTTGCTAATGTAGCTTCAATATAACTATTGAAATCTTTTAATGAGAAGTATTCATCATTTCTATACATTATTTCATCAAATATCATTCTGAAATCATCTCTATTGTATGAGAATGTTCCATCAATCAATGAATCCATAACTTTTTTAATCCAAGGATTATTATTATATTCATTCCATGGTGAATATGTTCCTGAATTTCTTAATGCATCGATTTCATAATCTTTTAATCCAAAGATAAATGCATTATCACTTCCAACTAAATCAACTATTTCAACATTTGCCCCATCTAATGTACCGAGAGTTAATGCACCATTAATCATGAATTTCATATTTGATGTTCCTGATGCTTCTTTTCCCGCAGTTGAGATTTGTTCAGATACATCAGAGCCTGGAATAATTATTTCTGCTGAAGAAACACCATAGTTTTCAATAAATACTACTTTCATATATTTATTTACTTCAGGATCGTTATTAATTCTATTTGCAACAGCATTAATTAATTCAATTATCTTTTTAGCAAATACATAACTAGGCGCAGCTTTTGCACCAAATATAAATGTTCTTGGATGCATTTTAAATGTAGGATCTTCTTTTATTTTCTTAAAGAAATATATGATTCTTAATACATTCATTAATTGTCTTTTATAAGCATGAAGTCGTTTCACTTGAGTATCAAAAATAGAATTAGTGTCGATAGATATTCCATTATTTTTATAAATATAATCCGCTAAAGCAATTTTATTATGATGCTTAATATCATTTATTTTCTTTAACACTGCTTTATCATCCTTATATTCTAATAGTCTTTCTAAATCATCTGGATTTTTAATCCAAGAATCACCGATTAAAGATGTAACATAATCCGCTAATTCGGGATTTGCATTTAAAAACCATCTTCTGTGTGTTATACCATTTGTTTTATTATTAAATTTCTCAGGATATATTACATAAAAATCATGAAATGTTGTTTCACAACAAATCTTAGTATGCAATTTAGCAACACCGTTTACAGAGAAACATGTATGAATGCCTAAATTAGTCATGTAAATCATTCCGTCTTTAATGATAGAAACTCTAGAAATAAAGTCATCATCATAACCTTTAGCTCTTAATTCTAATACTTTTCTTCTATTTATTTCTTCAATAATCATATATACACGTGGTAATAGATTTGAAACATAATTAACAGGCCATTTTTCAAGCGCTTCAGCCATAATAGTATGATTAGTATATGCCATCATATGAGTAACTTGATCCCACGCTTCATCCCATCCAAAATTATGTTCATCCATTAAAAGTCTCATCATTTCAGGAATTGCAAGAATTGGATGTGTATCATTTAATTGGAAGACAAATTTATCTTTTAATGTATTTAATGATCCATATGTTCTTTTATGAGTACGTATTGTTGATTGAAGGCCCGCTGAAACTAAGAAGTATTGTTGACGTAATCTTAAAATACGACCATGTTCTGTTGAATCATCAGGATATAAGCCATGACATAATTCTTTTATCGCTGCTAAATAATCAGAGAAAGTTTGATTTGATGGTAAATTATCTTCTGTTGGTTCTGCTGACCATAATCTTAAAGTATTAACAACTTTATTCTTATAACCAATGACTGGAACATCATATGGAACAGCTTTAACATGCATTGCATTTACTGTTCTAGAACGGATATGTCCATTTTCATCTTGATAAGTTTCAGCTTGTCCATAGAATTTAACATCAACCGCGTGTTTTGGTTTTCTAATTTCCCATACGTTATTAGTAGAAAGCCATTGATCAGGTACTTCTACTTGTTTACCATTAACAATTTTTTGCTTAAAAAATCCATATTCATAACGTATACAGTTTCCATGACCCGGATAAGAAAGTGAAGCAATAGAGTCTAAAAAACATGCAGCTAAACGACCAAGTCCACCATTACCTAAACCAGCATCTGATTCTCTTTCTTCAACTTCATGAATATCAATGCCTAGATCTTTTAAACCTTCTTTTGCAACTTGATATATACCAAGATTTTGCATATTATTAACTAAAAGTCTACCAATTAAGAATTCCATTGAGAAATATACTAACTGACGATCTCCTTTTTTAGCAACATAATCTTTACATTCTTTCCAGTCAAATGAAGTATAATCTCTTACCATTTTTCCTAAAATGTCATATAGTTCTGTTATGTCGCATTTTTTATAATCATTACCGTATTTTTCAATAACTCTTTTTTGAAATTCATTTTTAAATTCTTCTTTATTTTTAAACATCTTTTTTACCTGCCTTTTTTGATTTATTCTTAATTGTTTCTGTCTTTTTTAATATCATCGCGCCAAAAGACGCTAATTTGATAGTTAATTTATATGGTTGATTAAAGCAACATCCTTCATATGCTTTAAGAGGTAATCCATTATATTGATTATATCCACCATAAACATCTTTATCGGAATTAAATATTTCTATATATTCGCCAAGTTCATCAACTCCTATATCATAGTTTTCGTAATAATTTGGTGTCATATTAAATATAAATATTAAAGTATCTTTATTTGATTCATCTTGATATGTTCTTTTATATACATAAATTGATTGATCAGAATTATCCGCCATTAACCATTGAAAATGAGTTTGATTGTATTCTTCAAAATGCATCGCTTTTTCATGTCTATATATTAAGTTTAAATCTCTAATTAAACGTGATATAGAATCATGTTTAGGAAATGATTTTAAATTCCATGGTAATGATTTATTTTCATTCCATTCATCAAAAGATGCGAGTTCATTACCCATAAAATTTAATTTCTTGCCAGGATGAGTAAATTGATAAGTATATAAATTCCTTAATTGAGCAAACTTTTTATCATAATCACCAAATAATTTGTTAATTATTGTACCTTTCCCATGAACTACTTCATCATGTGATAAAGGAAGCATAAAGTTTTCAGAATAAAAATATGCCATTGAAAAAGTTAATTGATTATGATGGAATTTTCTAAAAATAGGATCTTTACCATAATATTTTAAAGTATCATTCATCCATCCTAAATCCCATTTATAATCAAAGCCAAGTCCACCATATTCTAATGGTTTTGTTACACCTTGATAACTAGATGAATCTTCTGCGATTAACATAACATCATCGTGCGCAATATGAATCTTACCTGTTAATCTTTTTATAAATTCAATCGCACCAGAATTTTCACCTTTAGATGAATCACCATGCCAATAAATGACATTAGAAACTGCATCTATTCTAATTCCATCAAAATGAAAATAAGTTAAAAAGTAATTAACACTCGACATTAAAAAACTTCTAACAGGATCTTTACCTAAATCAAATAGTTTACTTCCCCATTGAGAATATTCATTTTCACCGCTATATTCAAATAAAGAAGAACCGTCAAATTTTTCTAATGCATATGAATCAGTAGCAAAATGAACAACTACATAATCAAGAATTACACCAATACCAGCTTGATGTAATCTATCTATAAAACTCATTAATTGAAATGGATTACCATATCTCGAATCAACAGAATAAAAGCCAGTAGATTGATAGCCCCAACTACCATCAAAAGGATGTTGAGTAATTGGCATTATTTCAACATGAGTAAATCCGTTTTCAAGTACATACGGAATTAATGCATCTGCGATTTCTTCATAAGATCTATATCTATCTCCATCTTTACCAAGCCATGAACCTAAATGTATTTCATAAATAGAAACAGGATTATCAAAGTTTCTATTTCTATTTTTCATAAACTCATTATCATGCCATGAAAAATTCTCAATATCAAAAAGTCGTGAGCAAGTAAGAGGTCTAAAATCAGCAAAAAATCCAAATGGATCTTGTTTATCTCTATAAACACCATCAGAACATTCGATATGATATTTATATGATTCATAATTTTTTAAATTAGGTAAAAATAATTCATATACACCTGAAGAATCAACTTTTTCCATTAATCCTTTTGAAGGCTCCCATGAATTAAAATCACCAATTACAGAAACACTTTTAGCCATAGGTGCATATACTCTAAAAATTACTCCATCAACATTATCTTTATTAATAAAATGTGCTCCGAAATATTTGTAAGCTTCTATCGATTGACCTATAAGGAAGTCATATAAAAGTCCAAATGCCATATAATTAAGCTCCTTTTTTTATTACACATTTAGTCTACCAAAAAAATAAATACAACACAAACTATTTATAATAAATCAATTC
>CAYVZF010000070.1:0-5757 GCA_964456095.1 uncultured Erysipelotrichaceae bacterium | reverse complement strand
ACACCTGCGGGATTAAAAGCAATGAAAGAATTAAAAAAAGTATCACTTGAGAAAGAAGATACTGCTAGTGACGAGATGGTAACATTTTTGGTTTTAAATACTGCGGGATTAACATTAATACCGACATCTATTTTAGCTTTAAATGCTAAATATGGTGCAATTTCACCTACTGAATTTCTACCATATTCTATTATTGGGACTTTCGTTAGTATTTTTGTTGGATTATTTTTTGATTATTTATTTAGAAAATTAAGGAAGAGAAAATGAATACAATTTCTTTGCTTTTTATTCCATTTTTAATTATTTTAGCTATTATTTTTTCTATATATAAAAGAAATAATGCCTATTCATCTTTTATTAAAGGTACAAGAGACGGACTTGATCTTTTTAAAGAAGTATTTCCTAGTGTTATGGCAATGTTTTTAGCTGTTACTCTTTTAAATGCTTCAGGTATTATTAGTGATTTGGGTGATTTATTAAAGAATGTAATTCCAAATTCAAAATTAGTTACAGATTTATTACCATTAATTATAATGAAACCAATTTCTGATTCGGCTTCATACGCGGCTTTGGAAAATATTTGTGTAGAAAATATTAATTCTTTTGAATGTAAAATGGCTACAGTAATACATGGCTGTTCTGAAAATACTTTTTTTGTTATATCATTATATTTTACTTCAATAGGTGTTGTTAAATGGAAGAAAGCTCTTCATGTGGGCCTTTTAGCGGATGTTTTTGGAATATTAACTGGCATTATTCTTTCATTAATTTTTTTAAGATAAAAAAATAGGTGCTTTTTTGCACCTATAATAAACATTTATTATTCTGTCCTCAATGCCACAACTGGATCTTTTTTTGCTGCGCTTCTTGAAGGAATAATGCCTGCAATTAAAGTTAGAAGCACACTAATTATAATTAATATAATTCCTAAAACTGGTGGTAAATATGCTTTTAAATTACCCAAACCAGTTGCTATATTTAATATAAGATTAATTGGAATACATAATATATATGTTAGTATAATTCCCAATGCACCTGAAGAAAAGCCAATAATCATAGTTTCAGCATTAAACATGCTTGAAATATTTCTTTTTGAAGCACCTATTGCGCGCAATATACCTATCTCTTTTGTTCTTTCTTGTACAGAAATAAGTGTTATTACACCTATCATAATTGATGAAACTATTAATGATACTGCTACAAAAGCAATAAGTACGTATGTTATTGCATCAATAATAGTTGTTACTGATGACATCATTAAGCCAACATAATCGGTATAAGAAATTTCTTTTTCTGAACTAACTTTATTATTATAATCTTTAATAACATCTTCAATAATTGATTTATCATCAAATGTAGATACAAATAAACTAATTGTGAATGGATTATCAATATCAACATAACCAAGTTTATTTAAATTGGTTTCATAATCAGAGTTAGAAAAATTAATAATAGTATCATAATAATTAGCGCATTCTTTAGTAGTATAAGAATTTATTTCATTATCTAAAAGTAAAGCTAGTTGTTCTTTACTCATTGAATTAAGTTGTGTTTTTACATTTGTAGCATAAGTATTTTTTATTTGTTCTATTAATGCGGAATTAATTAGTGTATTAATGGTTTCTTCATCCATTTGAGAAAAATAAGCACGAATTTGTTCTTCACTCATTCCTGTTTCATTTACCATTGAACTAATCAATAGATTTATAATATCATCTCTAGACATACTTGAAAGATATTGATTCAAAGCAGCATTAATATATTCATCAGTAGGAATACTTTTAATATTTATATATGTTTCAGCTTTTTCATCAACATTATATGAAGATATAAAACTAATAAATGCTTCTTGTTTTTCTTTATCATTTAATGAATTATTTTTAAATGGTAATCCTGTTAATATATCTTTTTCTGGATTATTTATTTGAGCATCGATTATCAATGAATCTTTTTCTTTTTCAATAACTTTTTCTGTTAATGCTTTTGTATAGCATATTGAACCACTTATTGTAGAAGCAATTGAATCTTCTTTAGGTTTAACGATTCCTGATACTCTTAAATTAATAGCGTTTTCATATAAATATTGAAGACCACTTTCTGTATCTCTTAAGTCTAAATATGTATTTGTGATTTCATTATAAGTATAACAAGAAGAATTTAGAACAACTTTGAAGCTCATCGATCTAATTTCATCATATGATTTAGACCAAATATCTTCTTTCTTGTCAAGTGGCTTTCCACTAATCGCAGCATCAATTATTTCATCTATTTCGCTTTTCGATTTTAATCCCAATGCATATAATGTCATATCGTCAATTTCATTGTTTTTATCTAAGACAATAACTACTTCATCATATGAGTTTGGCCATTGACCATTTACTAATTCATATTGATTTTCAATTATAGGACTAACTAAGTTACCATTTTTTCCAGGAAGAAGTTCTTGCCATAATTGCAAACCTATAGATGAACTTGAACTAAATAATGATGAAATAGAACTACCTGATGTAGAAGTAGACGATCCACTTGAAACTGAACTAATATATTTAGCAAGCATTTCTGTTACTAATTCTTGCGTATCTGATTTAATTATCGAACCATCAACATTTTTAGTATATACAAGCATATCTAAGTTATATGAGTATTGTACACCAGATAAAGCATTATATAATTTTGAATCTTCATCTTTTAATTCTTCTTCAATGAAAGATTTAAATGATTTTAAATCATTTTGAGATGTTTTCGCATTATTAATAGCATTTACTAAATTATATAAGGCATCTTTTTCATATACTGCATCATTTTCATGGTTTCCACTTGTGGAATTATCTATAAATGATTGAATGAGTGAACCTAGATCTGTATGCTCTGATTGTAAAGTTAAAGGATATGATGATAAAGTTTCTTCCTGAACTGTATTAATATAGTTTGTAGTTCCTTGTGACACCGCGGCAATTAAAGCAATACCGATTATACCGATACTTCCTGCGAAAGAAGTAAGAATTGTACGACTTTTTTTAGTAAATAAATTCTTTAAAGATAAAGAAAATGATGTAAAGAATGACATTGAAGGTTTTTTCACTTCTGACTTTCTCTTTGCTTTTTCTTTATTTTTTATTTTTATTGATGAAGTGTATGTTTTTTCATTATTATTAATTGATAAATTTATATTTGCAATAGTATCTTTATTTTCTTCATCTTTATTAAATAATTCATTTTCTTTTAATGGGTTTGAATCATCTAATATTAATCCATCTAGCATTTTTATAATTCTTGTTGAATATTTTATTGCTAGTTCTGGATTATGTGTGACCATAATAACTAATTTTGTTTTAGATATTTCTTTTAAAATATCCATAACTTGAATACTTGTTTCACTATCTAATGCTCCTGTTGGTTCATCAGCAAGTATTATATCAGGATTATTGACTAAAGCTCTAGCAATTGCAACACGTTGCATTTGTCCACCTGATAATTCACTAGGTCTTTTATGAGTTTGTTTGCCTAATCCAACATCTTCTAGTGCTTTTTTTGCTCTATATTTTCTTTCTTTTTTTGATACACCAGAAAGAGCAAGAGCGATTTCAACATTTTGTAAAACAGTTTGATGTGGGATTAAGTTGTAACTTTGAAAAACAAATCCTATTGAATGATTTCTATATGTATCCCAGTCTCTATCATTATAATCTTTTGTTGATGTTCCATTGATAATTAAATCTCCCTCACTATAATGATCTAAACCACCGATAATATTAAGCATCGTGGTTTTACCACATCCTGATTGACCTAAAATAGATACAAATTCATTTTCTCTAAATTGAAGATTAATACCTTTTAATGCGTGTACAGTATTTTCTCCTGCTAGATAATCTTTTTTAATATTTTTGAGTTCTAACATTAATTTAATATACCTCCTTTAAAGTGTTTAGATATACTTCTTTAAAACCATTCGACTAAAAAAATGCTTATCGTTATTATATGAAACTGTTTTTTTATTTACAATAGAAAAAAGAAAATGCATTAAAAAAATTATGATTGATTAAGGCTAATTTTAGGCTGTTTTTATAAATTAAAGAATTTTTTAAGAAATAGAGCTATGCCATCATTATCATTATCTTCTTCTGTTATGAATTTACTATAATCTTTAATTGATTCTTTGCCGTTTTTCATAGCAACTGAAATATATGATCCTTGCATTAAAGGTATATCATTACTTGCATCACCAAAACTAATAATGTTTTTATCATCTATATTATAAAAATCCGCAATTTCTTTTACTGCTTGAAATTTATCTACTTTTTTATGATAAAGTTCCGCGAATGATCCACCTGACCAAAATCTAATATCTAAATCCTTTGATAATGTTTTCGCGGCTAATTTAAGTTTTTCTAAATTGTTAGGATTTACATGATATATCATTGAAAGGGTGTTTTCTTTTAATGTTTCATTTAAATCACCTGTAACAATTTCTAAACCATTATAAGAAAACCATGTTGAAAATATTTCATTATCATTTTTTAAATATATTCTTTCTTTGGATTCGCACATATAATTATTAAAGTTTTCAAACCCTACAAAATTAAAAACTTTAAGAATATCAGATACATTAAAATATATCTCTTTATCTTTAAAACCACTTGTAAGTCCGTATATAGCGCCACCATTATATGCAACAATAGGTGTCTTAAGATTTAATGAATTATAAGTATCCATTATATTTCTTAATGGTCTACCAGAAGCAATTATTACAATGTGACCTAAGTTAATTATTTTATTAATGATTTCCATTGTATAATTAGATACAGTTTGGTCGTTTCTTAATAATGTACCATCCATATCAAGTGCGATCAGATATTTATTCATTTATTTATTGCTCCTTTCATAATTTATATTGGTGAATTAATGTTAATTAGAATTTTATTGTTTATTTTAGGGATTTTTATTACATCAATTGGATTTATGTATTCATTAATATATGTTTCTTTATTTGGATCTGGTACCAACTTCTTCACTTATTTATTTTATTTTATAAGTAGAGTAGAAATATATTTGCTTCCTATTGGTTTAATTATTTTAATTATATCAATTTGTTTTGATTATCAATGGCACAAATTTATTCAATATCGTAAGAAAAAAATAAATCTTGCTAAAAAACATTATAAAGAACTTATCGAAAATGATAAATGAAAAGACTTTAAAAAGAAAAAAAACATGGTAAAATTATTGATGGGTGAATTATTATGCTTAAAATTTATACATCTCCTTCATGTTCATCATGTAGAAAAGTAAAAAAATGGATGCAAGAACAAAATATAGATTTTGTTGAACATAACATTTTTGCTAAACCATTAACTGATAAAGAAATAAAAGAGATATTATTTAAATCGGAAAATGGTACGGATGATATTATTTCAAAAAGGTCAATAGTATTTAAAGAATCAAATATAGATTTTGATAATATGACTATGAATGAATTGATTAAATTTATCAAAGATAACCCTTCTGTTATTAAAAGACCGATTATTGTCGATGATAGAAGAATACAAGTTGGCTATGATGAAGAAGAAATAAGGTCATTTATTCCTTCTATTAGAAGAATCGCGGCAATGCATTGTTCTGAAGCTTGCGAAAAATATAATGAATGCGAACATCATTTTAAAGATTAAAAAAGTGTATTAAAAAAGTACTCTTTTTTATTTTATATAGTGTGACGGGCATGTCATATATCTTAAGGGTGAAAGTCCCGAGTAGGAATGT
>CAYVZF010000069.1:0-5972 GCA_964456095.1 uncultured Erysipelotrichaceae bacterium | reverse complement strand
TGATATAAAATTTTGTTGTTTTATTTTTTTAGAGGGCAAAACTGCGAAAGTCGCGCATAATTTTTAATTAGAAATTTTTTTATTTAATAATCTAAATTAAAATATATGTAAAAAAAATTTTTTATGCTAATATTACAAAGAAAGGTAGATCTGTTTAAAAATGAATTATAATGAATTATTGCTTTTTTTAAAAGATAACTATGACGAACAAAAAAGTGAATTTGATAAAAAAATAATTAATAGTAAATTAAAACATTATGGAATTAAAACAAATGCTTTAAGAAAGATTGCACGTGAAATATCTAATACTGACTCATATTTATCATATCCTATAAATGAATCTTATGAATGTGATTTTTTAATAGGAGTTTCAATGGCTTATTCAAAAAAAGATTTAAAAACAAAATTAGATTTTTATAGTGAATTTTTTAAAAAAGTTGATAATTGGTCAATTGTTGATGGGGTATCTAGTAGTTTAAAAATTAAAAATAATTGTTACGATATAACATTTGATTATATTAAAAAATTTATTAAGTCTAAATTTGAATTTTTATCAAGATTTGGATATATATTATTTATGACAAATTTTCTTAATGAAAAGCATTTAAACGATTTATTTGACATTATTAATCTTAAAGAAGAAAGATATTATGTTAAGATGGCTCAAGCTTGGCTATTATCTAATGCATACATTAAGTATCCTAAAAGGACACTTGAAGAAATAAAAAAAATAAACGAAGATAATGATATATTAAAATTCACGATACGAAAGATATTAGATTCTTTTAGAGTATCAGATGAAAATAAAAAAATAATTAAAGAATTAGGTGATAAATATGGTAGTAGAAAAAATAATAAATGAAAATAAACCTTTACTTGTACTTATTCATGGAGGTAATTCTACTCCTAGTGAATGGAAACAATATGTTGAAGTATTTAAAGAATATTTTTCATTATGGTTAATTACTATTCCAGGACATGGTAAAGACTCATCTTCTAATTATGAAGCAATTAGAACAAACGCTACAAACTTTATAAATGAAATAAAAAAAGAATATGACGAGTGTTATGTATATGGAAGAGGTCTTGGTGGACAAATAGCTATTGCTATGTGTTTAGAAGATGGTAATTTTGTAAAAAAAGCAATATTTGAATCTACATTATGCGTTACAGCGGGTTTTTTATCAATTCCATTTAAAATTAAAGCTAAATTATATAAACCAAACCCTGAAGATGTGATTAATGGTTACTTTTTAAGCAAAGAAAAATTTTGTCTTATGGTAAGAGATAATATTTCATTTACACTAGATAATAGGGTTAAAGAATGTGAAAGCAAAGTATATGTTTTATATTCTGATAATGATGATAAATTAATAGTAAAATCCGCTGATTATCTATGTGGATATTTTAAAAATTCAACAAGAGCAAAATATTCTTTTGGTCATAGTTTAGGAATTACTAATTTTGAAGATGTATATCCTAATATACTTAGTTTTTTATTAATGGAATAAATAAAAAATTATTTCTTTAAAATATTTTATTTTCGAATTATTATATTTATAGGTAAACCTTTTTTAAGATTTATTAAAAATATTTAATTATTTTGAGATTTAAAGTCTCAAAGAAAGGAGTTTTATGGAAAGAGGTTCTGGAATTTTAATGCATATTTCTTCTTTACCATCAAGATATGGTATTGGATCATTTGGTAGTGAAGCTAGAAAGTTTGTGCGTTTTTTAAATTCTGCTAATCAAAAATATTGGCAATTATTGCCACTTAATCCTACTTCATATGGTGATTCACCATATCAATCATTTTCTGCTTTTGCATTAAATCCTTATTTTATTGATTTGGATTATTTATGTAAAAGAGGATATATTGAAAAGGAAGTACTAAAATCATTAAAAATTACTAGAAAAAACAGATTTGTTGATTATGGTTATGTTTATTCTACAAGATTTGATATTTTAAGACTTGCTAGTAAAAAAGCATATGAAGTTGAAAGTGAAAAAATAGAAAGATTTGTTAAAAGAGAAAAATATTGGTTAGAAGATTATTCATTATTTATGACAATTAAAGATTTACAAAATGGTGAATCATTTTTAAATTGGCCAAGAGATTTAAGACTTCATAAAAAAGATGCGATTGAAGTAATTAAAAATGAACATTTTGAAGATATTAGATTTTGGAATTATGTTCAATATGAAGCATTTAGACAATATAAATCATTAAAAAAATACGCTAAAAGAAAAGGAGTTAAAATTATTGGTGATATGCCAATTTATGTTGCTCAAGATTCTGCAGATGTATGGGGTAATGCTAAAATCTATATGTTAAATAGTGAACGTAGACCTAAAAAAGTCGCAGGTGTACCACCTGATTATTTCTCAGAAGATGGACAATTATGGGGTAATCCATTATATAAATGGTCTAGAATGGAAAAGAATCACTATAAATGGTGGAAGAAAAGATTTAAAAAGATGGCATCATTATATGATTATGTAAGAATTGATCATTTTAGAGCATTTGATACATATTATTCTATTCCTGCGCGTGCTAAAAATGCACGAATTGGTGAATGGCTTGTTGGTCCTAGAATGAAATTCTTTGATGAAATATTAAAAGCTGTACCTAATTTGAATGTTATCGCGGAAGATTTAGGTGATTTAGCTGATTCTGTATATGAATTAATGAAGCAAACAGGATTCCCTGGATTAAAAGTATATCAATTTGCATTTGCTGATTATAAAGAATGTTTAGAAGCAAAAGAAGATGAAAAGGTTTTTGCAAATATTGATAGAACAAAACTTAGTGAAAAACAATATAAAGAATTAAAACTAACTAATCCTTTCTTACCACATCATTATGTTTCAAATTGTGTTGCTTATATTGGAACTCATGATAATGATGTGTTAAAATCATATCTTGAAAATCATAAAGAAGAAATTCCATATATGATGGATTATTTAGGATTAGATGATGAAAAACATGTATATGATACATTAATTGGTTCATTAATGCGTTCTAGTGCAGGTGTTGTTATTTATACAATGCAAGATTTATTAAAACTAGGTGGAGAAACTAGAATGAATACACCTGGAAAAGCTTCTGGAAACTGGAGATTCCGTATTTTAAGGAATGAAGCTTCAAAAGATCTTGCTAATTGGTTAAAAATAATGACTTTAGAAGCAAATAGATAATTATGGGAAAATATATTATTTCAATAGATCAAGGTACGACATCAACACGTGCGATACTTTTTACATTAGATGGTAATATTAAGGCAATTTCTTCAAGAAATTTGCCTTGTTATTATCCTTATTCTGGCGCGGTAGAACAAAATCCTTTAGAAATAATAGTTTCTGTTACCGATACAATTAATGAATTATTGATTAAAGAGAATTTGTCTTGTGAACAAATATTAAGTATTGGTATAACTAATCAAAGAGAAACTACAATTGTTTGGGAAAAAGATACCGGGAAACCGGTTTATAATGCATTAGTATGGCAATCTAAACAATCTCAAGAAATATGTGAATCATTAAAAGATAAAGAAAATTTAATTAGAAGTAAAACAGGTCTTATTTTAAATCCTTATTTTTCTGCATCAAAGATAAGATATATATTAGATCATATTGAAAATGGTCAAGCTCGTGCGGAAAATGGTGAATTATTATTTGGTACTGTTGATACATGGGTTTTATATCGCTTAACAAAAGGGAAATCATTTTATACTGATTATTCTAATGCTTCAAGAACTTTGCTTTTTAATATATTTGATAAAAAATGGGATGATGATTTATTATCACTATTTAATATTCCAAAAGTAATGCTTCCTGAAGTTAAAGAATCATTAAGTATTTTTGGCTACACTGATATTTTATCTGAATCGTGTCTTATTCCTATCGCTGGTATTTTAGGCGATCAACAATCTTCACTTTTTGGTCAAACTTGTTTTTATGAAGGTGATATTAAAAATACATATGGTACAGGATGCTTCTTGCTTATGAATATAGGTGAAGTACCTAATTTATATGATAAAGGTATATTAACCACTATTGCATGGGGAATTAATGGAAAGATTACATACGCTATTGAAGGATCGGTATTGATCGGTGGTGCTTCTATTCAATGGTTAAGAGATGAATTAAAGATTATTGAAAGATCATCTGATTCTGAAGAAATATCTTTTAATACTAATGATGATAATGTTTATGTAGTTCCAGCGTTTGTTGGTCTTGGTACACCTTATTGGGATAATAATTGCAGAGGTGCTATATTCGGATTAACTCGTGATTCATCAAGAAATGCTATTACAAAAGCAACTCTTGAATCTATAGCATATCAATCAAAAGATGTTATGGAAGTTATGAAAAAAGAGACTAAACATAAATTTAATTCATTAAAAGTTGATGGAGGTGCTTCTGAAAATAAATATTTACTTCAATTTCAAAGTGATATTTTAAATTTAAAAATTGAAAAAAGTGAAATTTGTGAAACTACTGCATTAGGTGTATTTTATTTATGTGCGTTAACTATGGGCGTATTTAAAGATTTAGATGAAATAATAAAAAATCATAAACTTAATAGTGTATATGTACCTAAAATGGATAAAATAACAAGAAATAAAAAGTACAAAAAATGGTTATCAGCGGTTTCTAGTGCTCGAAAGTTTATTTGATATTGAATTATTATATATAAAATGATAGAATTTATTCGATTAAGGAGATGGTATAAAAAATGAATATTCAAGAAAAAGTAGCTAAAATTTTTACAAAATATAATAAAAATACAGACATTAAACCTGAAACATCTTTAAAAGATTTAGGATTAGATTCATTAGATTTAGTAGAAGTTTTAATGGATATCGAAGAAGAATTTGGTATTGAATTCGAAGATATGGAATCATTACAAACTGTTAATGATGTATTATCTTATATTGAAGAAAAAACAAAATAATTAATAAAAATGGTTAGGATTAATTCCTTTCCATTTTTTTTGAAAAAATATAAAAAAGTTGTTGCAATTATATTTTTTAAATGATAATATCATATTTGCCTGTTGAAGGTAAATGCCAAGCTAGCTCAATGGCAGAGCAATCGGCTGTTAACCGATCGGTTGTAGGTTCGAGCCCTATGCTTGGCGCCATCAATGGCCCGTTGGAGAAGTGGCTTAACTCACATGCCTTTCACGCATGCACTCATGGGTTCGAATCCCGTACGGGTCACCATTCGATTATATACCCGCTACTGAAGAGATGATATTATAGAACATCTTGATAGGTCGCGGGTTTTATAATACTCAAAAATACTGAAGTTTCAGTTGCTCCGTAAGGTAAGCGTCAAAAATTTCCATATAAAAACTAAAACTTGAATTTCCAAGGTAAAAGCATTTCTAATTCTGTTTCTGTTGAATCGTAAACGTAAAAGATTTCCAATCTCAAACTAACTAAGAAAGATTAAACTGTTTAGAAATATTCCAAGGTAAAAGAGAATCTAATTCATCATTAGACATATTTGGTTTAATTAATTCTAAAACCTTTGTAATATATTTTTCTGAATCTAATAAATTAGCTCTAGCAGTTTGTTGCAATGAAAAAATAATCGCAGATGATTCAGCACCATTTGATGTATTAGAAACAAGAGATTTTTTCTTGCAATAACAAAAGGTTTAATTGCTCTTTCTGAAATATTATTAGTCATTTCTATATGGCCATCTTCAAGATATGTAGTAAATTCCTTCCAATGTTTTAATAAATAATTCTTTGCTTTTCCAAGTTTAGATTCTTGAATATTATTAATCTTTTCAGCATATTTTTTTACTTCTTTTTGTGGTAACTGATGCGTCATTATTATACATTTTTGAAGTTAATAATTTAATTAAACAGTTAATTATAGTTCATTACTCAAAGAGGAAACGGATTAATAATATTTGAATAAAGACCTTGTTTATGGTAAAATTAGTTAACAAAATT
>CAYVZF010000068.1:0-6455 GCA_964456095.1 uncultured Erysipelotrichaceae bacterium | reverse complement strand
TATTCGTTTGCAAATCCGTCACGCAATGAGGAAACTGCCCATTCCTTGGCAAGGTTCATGCTTTGCGTACAATAAAAGCCCAAACCGAAATCGTTATTCTTCTTTCCTTCACTGAAAATAGGTGTTTCTATATTCTTTTGTGAACCGTGATAGATGGTAATGATTTTTTTCATGTTCAATATCCTCCACTTTTATTCGATATTATTGTATCACCAAAGTGATAGTTTGTTAAGAGGCTATTCCAACTTTCTTCATTTTTATTATCGCCAAAGTGATAGTTTTTATGCTTATAGACCCCCAAAAATAATCAAAAGACCTCTTGAATCGAAAACAGAATCAGAAGTCCCGTTTTTTCTCTTATTGTTCTATCGAGTGCCATAACAGTTGCTACGCTACCGTCAATCTTCTCAGTAGATTTTGATTTATCCATTTTAATATTTCCTGTCTGATCTACTCTTACACATACATTGTCCATCATCCACCTAAGCACAGTATTTTATAATTTACTTAATTTGATAACCTTTCGTCAAACAGTACTACCTATCGTCCCGTAGATAACCTTTCGTCCTGCAGTTATTTTTATAAAAAGAAAAAAACTCTGCAAAAGTACCTAATGGTACTCTTACAAGTCTAACTTTTTACATTCGAGAATAGGAAATTTGCTTTATGTAAAGAAAAAAGGTTTGACACTTTTCGTATTAAACCTAAGATTACCAAATGGTGAAGACAATAGGATTTGAACCTATGACATCCTGCATGTGAAGCAGGTACTCTAACCAGCTGAGCTATGCCTCCAAATAAAAATGGTGCCGATTACAAGAGTTGAACTCGCGACCCACTGATTACGATTCAGTTGCTCTACCAACTGAGCTAAATCGGCATACCATTATTATAAAATATAAGATTTTATTAATCAATCATTACATTAATTTTTCGATTGTGAAATAGTGTGACAATAAAGTGTAATATGTAGGATTGTATGTTTTAATAGTCCATATAGAAATACCTTTTAAATCATACTTTTCAATTAATTCTAGTTTTTTATAAAAAGAATATGCATTATCAAATTGTACTTCATGTAATTTATTGTTTTTTTTGTATTTAAAATATGGTGTTTCTGCTGAATGATAGTATAAGATTTCTGCACCATTTTCATAAGCAAGTTTTCTAGCTGTATCTAGCGTAATGGTATTTGCTTTAGATCCTTTTTCATATGGTAATGTATAATCATAACCATAGTTTGGTATACCTAAAAGTATTTTGTTATTATTAATTTTTGTACTTGCATACTTAATAACATCTTCTACTTTATTTAATGGAGAAACTGGCATTGATTCTGAATACATATAGCCCCATTCATATGTCATTAGTATAATTAAATCATTATTTTTTCCTGCTGTATTGTAATCGTGCGCGGTATATAATAATCCTTTTTGTTCACCGGATATTTTTGGAGCAAGTGCGGTTGAAAAATAATAATTATTACTTTTAAAGAAATTGTATGCATTTTTCATAAAATTTTCATATTTTTCTTTATCTTCTTCTTTTACATATTCGAAATCAATATTTACTCCATAATATTTTTTTCTTTTAATAATTGATAATATGTTATTTAAAAAAGTATTAATAGTTGTGCTGTTATTTAAAATCTTTGAAGCTAAATCAGGTGAAAAGCCACCTTCATTTTTTATATTTGATACAACAAATATAGGTGCTACACCATAAGCAATAGCTTTATTTATTACTCTTTCATCATCAATGTTATTTAAATTTCCGTTTTCATCAACTTTGTATGAAAAAATTGATATAAATGTCAAATATGGTAAAACTTCATCTAGTTGATTATCAGATATACTAGGATAAGAATATCCATTAACATATATATTTTTTTTATTTTTTTCTGAAAAGTTTATATAAATATTTGTATTTTCTTTTATTGGTTCATTAACTTCAATATTATCTTTTTTTAAATTACTAACATTTATATTATATTTTTTTGCAATAGTTTCAAAAGTATCATTTTTCTTAGATTTATATGTAAATGAATCTTTATTTATTATTAAACAATCACCTATTGATAATTCATTTGGGTTTTTTAATCCGTTGTCTTTTATTATTTTATATGTTGGTGTCTCAAATCTTTTTGAAATAGAACTTAAGTTATCTCCCTTTTTTATAAAATATAGAAACATAAAATAATTACCTCCTATATAAAATATTCATAAAATCTATAATAGTTAATTTTTATTGAACTTTTATTATTTTTTGATATTATATTGCTAGACAGTTCGTAACCATCCTGTCTTTAAATAAAACTATGGATTATTATAATTTTCATAGTCATGGTTAACATGATTTTTTTTATTTTATAGCTATGAAAGTGAGGATTATTATGAAAAAAAATATAACAAATAAAATTGTATTATCTGCTTTAATCGCAGCAATATATGTTGTAATTACAGTCTTTACATTACCTTTTTCATTTTCTGGAGTTCAATTTAGAGTAGCGGAAGTATTAAATATATTACCTTTATTTATACCAGAATCAATTATTGGATTAACAATAGGATGTTTTATTTCAAATTTATTTTCTTCTAGTAATGTTTTACTTGATTGTACTTTAGGAACATTTGCAACTCTAATTTCAAGTTTATTATGTTACTTCATTGGTAAAGCAATAAAAAAAGAACCACTTAGAATTATATTAGGAATTATACCTCCTATTATAATTAATGCAATAGTAGTTCCTTTTACTTTTTTAGTAGTTACTGATTTAAAAGAATTATATTTTATTAATTTTTTAAGTGTATTTTTATGTCAGTTAGGAGTATTAACAATACTTGGTATACCTTTATACTATTCAATTAAATCTATTAATAATAAATATGATATTTTTAAATAAAATATTTATCTATAATACTTTTTATATGATCATCATGAACATCTTTTGTTATTTCACTAACGGCATTTTTAATATCTTCACTAGCATTTTTAACCGCGACTGATTTTTTTACTTTATTTAACATAAAAATATCATTATAAGAATCTCCGATTACTATCATTTCATCAGTACTAATATTTAAATAAGAAGATAAGAAGTCAATAGAAACTGCTTTATTTACACCTTTTTTCATTACTTCTAAAAAAAACTTTTGAGATAAGAAAAAATCTAAAGTTGGAAATTTTTCTTTTAATATCGGTTCAATTTCTAATAATTTGTCATTATCCGACGCTACAATAGCTTTTATTAAATTATTGTTTAAATCATTGATTTTTATTTTTTTAATATCTAAATGACCTATACTTTCATCTAGATCATTATAAGTAAACAATTCATCTATATATACTTTTTCATCTTTATACATTAAAAGATTTACTTTATATTTTTTTGTTATTTCATATACTTTTTTTGCTTCATCGATAGATATTGTACCACTTTTATATATTACTTTATTGCTATATGGATGATAAACAACTCCTCCGTTATAACAACACAAATAAAAGTTTTTATAATTTGTTAGAGAAAACTCTTTCATTAATGGTTCAGCAGTAAAAAGAGGCCTACCAGTTATTACACAAAAATAATATCCATCGTTTAAAAACTTTTTTATTGATAATAAGTTATCATTATTTATTTTGTTTCTATCATATACTAATGACCAATCTAAATCTGTTGCTAATAATTTATATTTCATATAATCACCGAATAAGATTGTAATGTATTAACATTTTGATTTAAACAAAAGAATAAAAATGTAAAAAAATTAGCAATCAAGTATTGACAGTGCTAAAAATGGTGATATACTATTATTAGCAGTCGAGTTAAACGAGTGCTAAAATTTAAAGGAGGGTGATTTATATGAATAATAATATGACTGAAAAAGTTATAAATAGTATTAATGGATCTATTAATATAGCTCAATCAAATAATTCACAAGAGGTTGATATTCCACATTTATTAAAATATTTATTTGATGATTCTGAATCTATGTTTAAAAATATTTTAAGAAAACAAAATATTAATTTAAAAGAAGTTGAAGATATTATTAAAAATGCAGTAAATGCTAAAATTAAAGTTCAATCAGAAGCTCAACCATATTTCTCTGTAGATTATAATAAATTACTACGTGATGCAGAAAACATTATGAAAGAATATAAAGATAGTTATGTTTCTATAGAACATTTTCTTTTAGCTTTATTTTCTAATAATCATTCAATAATGCTTAAATTAAAAAAAGTAAAGAATTTTAATAAAATGAACTTTGTTGAAGCAATAAAAGAAATTAGAGGAAATCAAAATGTAGATTCAACTAATCCAGAAAATAAATATGAAGTATTAAAAAAATACGGTAGAGATTTAATAGATGATGTAACTAAAGGTAAAATTGATCCAGTAATAGGAAGAGAAAATGAAATAAGACGTGTAATTGAAATTTTATCTCGAAAAACAAAAAATAATCCTGTTTTAATAGGAGAACCTGGTGTAGGTAAAACTGCGGTTGTTGAAGGCTTAGCTTGGAGAATCTTTAAAGGTGATGTACCTTTATCTTTAAAAAATAAAACAATATTTGAATTAGATTTAGGTGCGTTAATTGCGGGTGCTAAATATCAAGGAGAATTTGAGGACAGATTAAAAGCAACATTAAAAGAAATTGAATCAAGTAATGGACAAATTATCTTATTCATTGATGAAATTCACATGTTAATTGGCGCCGGAAAAACAAGTGGCGCAATGGATGCGGCGAATCTATTAAAACCAATGCTTGCAAGAGGTGAATTACATTGTATAGGTGCTACAACGCTTGATGAATATCAAAAGTATATAGAAAAAGATGCGGCATTTGCTAGACGTATGCAAAAAGTTATGGTCGATGAACCTACTGTTGAAGAGACAATTTCTATTTTAAGAGGACTAAAGGAAAGATATGAATCTCATCATGGAGTAAAGATATTAGATTCATCACTTATTTCAGCGGTACTATTATCAAAAAGATATATAACAGATAGATTTTTACCTGATAAAGCAATAGATTTAGTTGATGAATCATGCGCAGCAGTTAGAATGCAAATTGATTCTATGCCAATAGAACTTGATGAAATAAATCGAAAAATTGCTCAATGTGAAATCGAAAAAATATCTCTTGAAAAAGAAGAATCTGATGCATCAAAAGAAACTTTAAAAAAACTAGAAAAGGATTTAGCGGAACTTAAATCAAAACAAAAAGTATTAAAGAGTAAATGGCTTCAAGAAAAAGAAGAAATTAGAACTAGAAAAGATATAAAGAATGATTTAGAACAAGCTAAATTAGATTTAGAAAAAGCGATGAATGATGCTGATTATTCTTTAGCGGCTAGAATTAGATATCAAACTATTCCTGATTTAGAAAAGAAAATATCTGATTATGAAAATAATAAAGATAAAGAGAGAATGCTTGATGAAGTAGTTCGAGATGATGATATTGCAAAAGTCGTTTCAAAATGGACTCAAATACCAGTAAGCAAATTAAAATCAAGCGAATCTAGTAAACTATTAGGTTTAAAAGAAAATTTATCTAAGCGTGTTATAGGACAAGATGAAGCACTTGATTTAGTATGTGATGCGATTATAAGATCACGTGCGGGTGTAAATGATGAGAATAAACCATTAGGTAGTTTCTTATTCTTAGGCCCAACAGGTGTAGGTAAAACTGAAGTGGCCAAATCACTTGCATTGAATTTATTCGATTCAGAAACACAAATGGTAAGAATTGATATGTCTGAATATATGGAAAAATTCTCTGTTTCAAGACTTCTTGGTGCGCCACCAGGATATGTTGGATATGAACAAGGTGGTGAACTAACTGAAGCTGTAAGAAGAAAACCATATTCAATTGTTTTACTTGATGAAATAGAAAAAGCTCATCCTGATGTATTTAATATATTATTACAAGTATTAGATGATGGAAGACTTACTGATTCACAAGGTAGAGTAGTCGATTTTAAAAATACTATATTAATTATGACCTCAAATATTGGTTCATCTTATTTACTTGAAGGTAATTTAGAAGATAATAGAAAACAAGTTCTTGAAGAATTAAAAATGCATTTTAAACCAGAATTCTTAAATAGAATTGATGATATTGTTTTCTTTAATTCAATTGATAAATCTAATTCTAAAAAAATAGTTATTAAATTTATTAAAGAACTTGAAAATAGATTATCAAAAAGAAACATTTCATTGTCTCTAACTGAAGATGCAATAGAAGCAATATCTGAAAATGGATTTGATCAAATATATGGTGCAAGACCACTTAAAAGATTTATCCAAAAAGAAATAGAAACACCTTTAGCATTTAAAATAGTTCAAGGAACAATAAAAGACAATCAAAAAGTATTGATTGATTATAAAAATGATCAATTTGTATTTGAATAATAAAATAGAACTTAATCCATTGTTTGATTAAGTTCTATTTTTT
>CAYVZF010000067.1:0-6704 GCA_964456095.1 uncultured Erysipelotrichaceae bacterium | reverse complement strand
AGATGATAATGTTGATAAAATTAATTATGAAGGGAATTTCGTTATAATTTTCAATGATGATTGTATTGATTATAATATAATTGATACATTATCTTTTAACTTATGTATTACTCAAAAAGGTTATGAAGAAACATATTTATATGTAAAAAAAATAGAAATTGAATATTTTTAAAAAGCTAGGAGTGCATGAATATGAAAAAAAGATATTATTATTTAATACTTACTTAATAACATCCTGTTTTGGTGTTCAAATTAACAATCGAATAAACAATGAGTTTATAAATGAAGAAATTGAATTAAAAAGTAATATTATTGATTACAATTACATATATTCGTATTTTAAGGATTTATTTGAAAATACAGTAAAAAATAATTCAGATTGGATGCCAAAAGGAATTGAATTCATAAAAGAAATCGAAATTTTAAATAATAATAAAAAAGCATATTATATAGATTTTGATTGTTCCAATGGATTTTTAGTAGGAGATAGTGATACTATTTATGATTTTGAAACAAATGGAGATTTAGTGGAACTTCGACATCTTGAATCTTTTGCTTATAGTTCTATAGATGGATTCGTAATATATAATGATGAAAAATATAGATATGAAAAAATATATAATAATGATTTTTCTGATGTTATATGCAAAATGGAAGAAGTATTAAGTACACCTGTCTTCCATAATGGGCAAATAGTTGAAGGAGATGGTCAAATATATGATTTAACTTCATATGTGGCTGACAGATATCCTGAATATACACTTATTGAAAGTAGTTATTTAAAAGGATATAAGTGGGCATTTCAGATGGATAATAGCGTATATATTACTAATTATTATAGGGAAAATGGAAATTTAGTTTCTTTTTCTTCAGAGGGCAACTGCGTTATTAATGCTACTTATTCAATGTTATCTAATTTACCAACCATAAAAAATTCTAATTATTATAATTGGTGCTACAATGAAAACTTTATTAATGGTACTAATACTATAGATTATTCGGCTGCAGTTTTAGCAGATCAATTGTATGCGGATTATGGTAATACCGTTTATAATGGAACTATATATGATGAAAATTTAGGCGAAAATTTAGATAGCTATAGGGAAGTAAATTATACTACTAATTCTCGCAAAAATTCAGCCATAGAAGACCTTCCTATTTTATATATGCAATTAAGAACTGTTGCACTAAATGAAGGCTATTTACCTAATAAAGGAATGAAATTCAGTAAAACTAAAAAATTAGTAGAAGAGACTGATGAATTGTATGAATATAGTATAGAATATCAAACAACTAATTCTGCAGAGTCAGTAATATCAAATATCAAGCATTGGATACCTTCATTATTAAGTACAAACGGAAGTGAAACATATGATGATCATGCTATGGCTGTTTATGGTTACGCCAAATATTCATATACTGTTGACGTTTTATGGTGGACTGAAACCAGATATGCATATTTTTGGATGGTTGATAGCGGGCATGGTCCTATTAACAATCCGTTATTTTTTGATGAAAAAGGAAATAGAATTAATTGGTTTGATCCTAATCAATGTTCTGTATCTTTTGGCGTGATTGATAGAAATAGTTTGACTTGGCCAACTTGTTAAGGTGATATTATGATTAAAAAATGTTTTGTATGCTAGAATTAATTCTAATATCATTAGTGGATGTACAAATCAAAATAGTAATAACCTTGCACATAATTTTGGCAATTATAGACCTACTACTGTTGATTCTTTTAATAAAAAAATTGAAACTTCAAAGGGTTATTATCAAATTGACTATTTGCTTGTTGAAGGTAACAAAATTATTATTGGAGGATTATTTTGTTATACAGAAATCACAGATTCTTTTAGTTTGTTTTATGAAACAACAAATAATAATGACTCTATAATGATTTTTGATGAATGTGCTTTATTATTAAGTTCTTCTATTATTGAATTAAATAAAGAAATATATTGTTATTATAGTTTTAATTTAACGGATGAAATCATTAATCATCGAAAAGCGAACACTGAAGATCACTCACATTTTGATGTTGTATATTACGATTTTGGAATGGGTGGATATATCGTAGAAAACGATAATAAAGTATATTTGAGTACTTATCAAAGTTGTTTTCATTGTTACTTGGCACCAAACGTTAATTGTTTTGAAAATGGATATTATTATAGTTAATGATAAAAGATAAGTAAAATTTTTTATTAATTTAAACCACTTTTAGAAATAAATATATTATGTATATTATTTAATAAAACTAAAGATGTAGCAAAATTGCTACTTCTTTAACATATTTATAAACATTAAAATGGATACGATAATCCGTTAACGTCAAATATCTTGTCTAAAAAAAATACTCTAACACTCAATAAAAAAAGATCTTATTACGATTAAAATAATTAATTAATAGTAAGATCATTTTTTTGTTTGAAATCATTATTAAGTATTAGATAATTAATTTTTTATAAAATACATTATTTGACATTAATATTAAAACTATTCTTTTTCTAAAATATTTTGAACTCTTTTAAATTCATCATCTACATCACAAGTAAAAGTCATTCTTTCATTTGTATTAGGATGAATAAAGCTTAATTTATATGCATGAAGCATTTGTCCTTTAGAAGTATAGTAAAATGATTTTCTTCCATATACATTATCTCCAATAATCGGATATTTAATATACGCTAAATGCACTCTTATTTGATGTGTCCTACCAGTTTCTAGCTTACATGAAACAAGTGTTGATCTTTTAAATCTTTTAATAACTTTTACATGTGTAATCGCTTCTTTACCATTTATTAAATCAATTGCTTGTTTTAATCTATCTTTTTTATCTTTCCCGATAGGGGCTTTAATAGTTATTAACTCATGAGGTATAACGCCTTCAACTAAAGCATAATACTCTCTATACATAGTTTTATCTTTTAATTGATTGGCTAAAAATACATGTGCTTCATCAGTTTTAGCAACAACTAATAAACCAGAAGTATCTTTATCAATTCTATGAACAATGCCAGGTCTTATCACTCCATTAATAGAGGACAATTTATCTTTTCTAGCCATTAATGCATTAACTAATGTATCTCCATCATAATGTCCATTTGATGGATGAACAACCATACCTCTTTCTTTATTAATGACTAGCAAGTAATCATCTTCATAAATAATATTTATAGGAATATTACTTTCAATTATTTCAAGAGGTTTTTCTTCAAATAATTTATATGATATTTCATCATTTAATGCTAATTTATATGATGATTTAACACTTTTACCATTTACTAAAACATTACCATCTTCAATTAACTTTTGAAAATAAGATCTAGATTTAGTTCCAATCTTTTTAAATAAATATAAATCAATTCTAGTTGATACAAATTCACTTTCAACGATTAATTTATCCATTTGCTTTTCCTTTTTTATATTCATCAATAATATATGCTATAACGATAATTACAATAGATATAGTTAAATATGAATCCGCTAAATTAAATACTGGGAAATCACTATAAAACGGTATTGGTAAGTTATAAAAATGTAAGAAATCAATAACACCAGGTTGTTTACCAATAATTGTTAAAAATCTATCTACCAAATTACCTGCAGCACCTGGAATTAATAAAGCAAGTCCGAATTTCATTACAGGAGATAAAGAATTATATTTTTTAATATAAATATATATTCCACCAGCAACACCAACAATTGAAAGAATAAATAAAATAATTGTTCCTAGTTTTATTCCTCCAACTTCTACTCCTCCTAGAAAACCAGAAAATGCGCCACGATTATACACTAATGTTAAACTAAAGAATCCATCAATTATTTTTATAGAATTTCCTTCAGCTTGTAATAACCATTGAAAATAATATTTACTAATTAAATCTAATATTAATAAAATAGGAGAACCAAATATAAAATAAGTAAAAATGTTATTAATTATTTTCTTAAATTTTTCCATTTATTTAATTCCTTTTTTGCAACGAGGACATACGTGTGAATCTTCAATTTCAATTAATTCATCAAAATATTGCCAACATCTATCACATTTTTGACCATTATGTTTTTTTACATTAACTGAGACATATTCAAAATCATTCTTTCCTTCAGCAAATTTAACTCTTGATACGCCAAAGATTAAATTTAATTCTTCTAATGTAAATTGTTTTAATAATTTGTCTGCTTCTTCTTTTAAACATTTTATTTCAATCTCTGCTTCAAGAGGTGAACGAATTAAACCATCTTGTCTTACAAGTTCTAATGATTTTAATACTTCATTTCTAATATTCATGAATAATTCGTATTCTTTTAATAAATCATAATCTATATTTTCTTCTTTTTTAGGCATATCTTCTAGTACCATATATTTATCTTTTTTAATTGGTAAATAATTATGAACTTCTTCCATTGTAAAGCAAAGTACAGGTGCTAAAATATGAGACATTGTATCTAAAATATTATAGATTACTGTTTGGAATTCTCTTCTACGATGAGATGATACTTCATCACAATATAATGTATCTTTTGCAACACTTATATAGAATGCTGAAACATCTTGTGTTAAGAATGTTAATACTTCTTGAATCATATTAGCAAAGTTATATTTATTATATTCATCAATAGCAATATTTTTAACTTCTTTTAATCTTTCAAGTATGTATAAAGATATTTTAGAAAATTCATTTACTGAATCTTTATTTGGATCAAATGTTGTTTCACCATCATTTAAATTAGCAAGCATATATTTAAAATAATTACGTATTTTCTTATATGTATCCGCGCATGTTTTAATGATTGATTCTGATATTCTTACATCTGCTTGATAATCAATTGTTGCAACATATAATCTTAAAATATCTGCCCCAAAAACATTAATAATTTTATTAGGATCTATACCATTTCCTAATGATTTAGACATTTTATTACCATTACCATCAAGAACAAATCCATGACTTAATACACTCTTATATGGTGCTTTATTTGTAGTTGCTACTGAAATAATAAGTGATGAATTAAACCATCCTCTATATTGATCACAACCTTCTAAATATAGATCCGCTGGGAACGCATTATTTCTATCAATCATAACAGCACGTGAAGAAGATCCTGAATCAAACCAAACATCCATAATATCTGTTTCTTTTCTAAATGGAGCTTTATCTTTATTATTTTCTAAGTATGATTTAGGTAATAATTCCTCTACATCTTTTTCAAACCAAATATTACTACCATTTTCACCAATTAATTCTTCAATATAATCAAATACTTCTTTTTCAATAATTGGATTATTATCTTTATCATAAATAATAGGTAGCGGTACTCCCCACGCTCTTTGTCTAGAAATACACCAATCTCCACGATCCTTTATCATATTATGCATTCTAATTTTTCCCCATGATGGTATCCAATTAACATTATCGATTTCTTTTAATAAATCTTCTCTAATCGCGTCAATTGAACAGAACCATTGAGGTGTAGCTCTAAATATAACTGGTTTTTTTGTCCTCCAGTCATGTGGATAAGAGTGAACAATCTCCATATTAGATAATAAAACATCTTTTTCGTTTAATATCTTTAATACTTCTTCATTTGCAGCTTCATAAAATAATCCTTGTAAACGAGGACCTGCTGTTTCATCCATAAAACCATGTTCATCTACAGGACAATATGGAGGTAAATTATATAATTTACCAACTCTATAGTCATCTTCACCATGTCCAGGAGCTGTATGAACACAACCAGTACCAGCATCAGATGTTACATGATCACCTAAAATAATAACAGAATCTCTATCAATAAAAGGATGTGATGTTTTAATTCCTTCTAATTCTTTTCCCTTAAATGTTTTTATTAATTCACAAGTTTCTAATTTAAATTCTTCTTTTAATGAATCTTTTAGTGATGTTAAGAATATTAAATTGCCTTTTTCTGTTTTAAATAAGCCATATTCTAATTCAGCATTAAGACAAATTGCCAAATTAGCAGGTAAAGTCCAAGGTGTTGTTGTCCAAATAACAAAATAGTCATCACTTGTTAATATACCTTTACCATCATTAACTTTAAATTTAACATAAATAGTAGTTGCTTTAACATCTTGATATTCAATTTCTGCTTCTGCAAGAGCGGATTCACTAGATGGTGACCAATATACTGGCTTTAATCCTTTAAAGATTAATCCTTTTAATGCCATTTCTTTAAAAACATGAATTTGTGATTTTTCAAAATCTTTAGTTAAAGTTACATATTTGTTATCAAAATCCGCCATAATGCCAAGTCTTTTTACTTGCTCTTGTTGACGCGCAACTTGTTTATAAGCGTATTCTTCACATTTCTTTCTAAATTCAACAGGACTTACTTTTTTTCTATTAACTCCTGATTTAGTAACAGCGTTTTCAATTGGAAGACCATGAGTATCCCATCCAGGATAAAATGGAGTATAGTATCCATCCATTGCTTTAAATCTGATAATAATATCTTTTAATATTCTATTTAACATATGTCCGCAGTGCATGTCCCCGTTAGCGTATGGTGGGCCATCATGAAGCATGAATGTTAAATCTTTTTCATGTTTTTTCATTAACATTCCATATAAATCATCTTCATACCACTTTTCAAGCATACGAGGTTCTTTTTGAGCAAGATTACCTCTCATTTCAAAATCAGTTTTACCCATTAATAATGTACTTTTAAAATCCATATTT
>CAYVZF010000066.1:0-6721 GCA_964456095.1 uncultured Erysipelotrichaceae bacterium | reverse complement strand
TTTATTCATGTTCATCTTTCTCCTTTTCTTTTGCTTTTTTTTGTTCTTCTTTTTCTTTACATTTCTTTTCTTTTTCCTGCTCCAACAACTTTTCTTTTTCTAATTTCTTTTCTGAAGCACTTTTTAAAAGTTCATCGTAATTAATGTTAGTTTCATAGAAATCATTGATTATAACTAAATCATCATCTGTTTTCTTTGATATTTTATTAAGTACATCGTCTAAATCAGAGTGTTGGCATGTTCTATATGTTCCATAACACCATGTAAGAGGAAATACAAATTTAACTATCGATAAATCAGATTGATCATATTTTTCTAAGTCTTTGAATGAATGAGTTATTCTAACTGTGTATTCAACAAAACCTGAAGCATAGATTCTATTTTGATATTGGTATAAGTCAAATATTTTTTTCTTTATTTCATTTATTTTTTGCTCATTATTTTTTTTATTTTTAATTTCTATCTTTTCTAATTTATTAATTAGTTTATTTTCTTTCTTTTGAAATTTTCGTGAATAAGTTTTTAAAAGGCCTATTTCACGTCTAGATTCAATCATAAAGAAAGTATTACCTAGTTCACGTATTCCTTTTGGTAGTCTAGTAGAGTTTTGACATGAGCTAGTTTTGAATAATAGACCTTAAACAGGGTCGACACGCTTCGATAAAAGAAATGTTAGGTTCTTGTAGGGTATTAGTGAAAAGAGGGCAGAAAATGGCAAACTGGAAAGCAGGAGATATGGCTTGGATTGTTGAATTCACTATATTTGTTAAGGAAGTAGAATTAGTAAATGTTAGAGGTGGATTTGTTACTCTTAGATTCAAAGGTGCTTCTGGTGGATGAGAGTAAGAGAAAGTCGGTTATTTAAAACTAAAAAAGAAGTAGAAAAAATCGTTGGAATAAATAAAAGAAAGTAAAAAGAGGCCTTTGTATATGTTTATATTTACAAAAATTAAAATGAGAAATTATATATAAAAGATTAACAAATATAAGTGCAATAAATTTGATTACTTCATGGTCTTGTTATGGTGATAATTTAAAAGAATGTTATGGTATATTAAAAGCTAATCCTAATATTACTTTGAAAGAATATTTAAAAGTCATTGACTGGGGTAATAGAGATACAAGGAAATATAATATCTATACTTATGATGGCGCAGGTAATGAAAAATTCACTGATAATTAATGTTAAATAATTGTAGTGACTTCGGTTTAAAATGATACAAAAATAACAATAAAATGAAATACTGGTAAATCTTATGAAATACTGGTATTTTTTTGTTGTTTTTTTTTAATGTGAAATCACTTTATAAACCTATGTGGTTGAAAATAATAAGTTACTGTTGATAAAAACTTTTTAAGAGTTTAAAATATAAAATGTAGAGGATAACTCTGCAGTAAAATAGGAAGAGGGAAAATGAATATGGGCTACACAAATTTTGGAAAAATGATTAGGAAATTAATGATTGATAATGAAGAAAATTTAGGAACATTATCAAACTTATTTGATGTTAGTACTGCTTTTGTATCAGCTGTTCTTATTGGTAACAAAGCCGTTCCCGAAGAATGGTATAGTATTTTATGTGATCATTATGCTTTAGATGGAAGAAAAAAAGAAAAATTATATGTGGCATATTGTGAAACTAAAAAAACTATTAAATTGGATTTATCCCAAGCTCAAACAGAAAAAAAGAGACTTGCTCTTCAATTTCAAAGAAAGTTACTTTCTTTGAGTCAAGATGAGTTACAGTCAATTTTTGATATTTTAGGGGAGGATGATAATTAATGGATTATGAACCTAGTGTGATTTTAGGAAGGGATCAAATTAGACTGATTTCTAAATTTTTTAGAAAGATGTTTAAGGTTAGAACTATAAAATTTCCGGTTTTAAGAGTGTTGGACCTTCTCGAGACAAAGTTTTCAAATAATTTATATTACATTGTAGATGAAGATGAAAATTTTGCTTCTAATGTCATGGCGGTTCTTGAAACAGAAGATTATGAGCATTTTTGTATTAGAATACGCCAAAGCGTCTATGATGGGGCTCTTTTCGGTGATGGAGCTTCATTAGGATATATTTGTCATGAAATGTGTCACTTTATCTTAATACATGTTTTTGGAATCGGTCCTAAACTATATAAAAGCTCAAGTGGAATGATTCTTGCTAAGACTGTTTCTAATCGTCCTGGAAAAGTATACATGAGTATGGAGTGGCAGACTAAAGCATTATGTGGAGAGGTTATGATTCCATATGAAAAATGTAAAAAATATAGTTTAAGAGAAATAGTGAAGAAAACAAATAGTTCATATGATCAAGCTCGATACTTTTTAAATCATGTTGTAAAAGGAGATAAATCATAGTTGATTAATTATTCATTAGAAAAAATAAAAACACTCATTGAAAATGAGCGTTCATCACGATATGTTAAATACCATAATCTAGACAATTGTGATTTTAACATAAACGTGATGATTTTGTCAAATGTAATAAAAGGGAAGAACCCTTGGAAAGGAGATGAAATCATTGTGGCAAAATCGCAATTAAAATTTCTTCTTTATGGTGGTTTATGATGAAGAAGAATAATCTAAAAAAATTAATAAACCTAAATTTTATCGATTTAACAAATCAAACATACTTGGTTGGCAAATATGATTTGCCATATGTAACATGTTCTGATGATGTAAATCCAGATTATCTTGCTTTATATTCAGAAACTAATAATTATTTTAAGACTGAAAATACCTGTGTTTGTTTTTATCTATATGATAATAAATTCGATGGTATTAAAGGCATATATAATGCAATCTATTATAACGATGAGAAATTATTAGCAAAATATAAAGAGAGATTCAAAGGTGTGAAGTACGCCATTGCACCTGATTATTCACAATGTGGAGATATTCCTAGATTTGAAAATATTTATCGTTTAGCAAAATCAAGAATAATAGCAAATTGGTTATTATTAGAGTGTGATGTTCTTGTTATTCCAAATGTTACGTACGCTAATGAAAACTATTTTGATGTTATGCTTGATGGAATGGAAAACACAGAGGTTGTAGCTTTTAGTGTAAAAGGATTATTAAGAGAAACATTTGAAAAAAAATTGTTATTAAAAGCGATTCAATATACGGTAGATAATTTAAAAAATTTAAAGAAAATTATTGCCTATAGTGTTTCCACAAGTGATGAAAAAGTAATGTCGCTATTTGATTACGCATTATCTAAAGGAATTGAAATAAATATTCCAAATAATATTTTAAAAGAAAGAAATATTATTAACAAAAAGGTGGTGATATCAAATGGGGAAGACTAGTAGGAGTGGACTAGGCGTTGGAACAGGGAGTTCACCACAAGGAAGTTTATCACAGGGAAATGTCGATGCAAAAGTTAAAGAGTTAACAAAAAAATTGAAACCATTTGATTCTACTTTATTTAGTTATAAAGAAAGTATTCCTAAATACGATGGTTATTTACTGAATTTAGATCATAGTATTGGAGGATCTAAGGCGAAATTTTTAAAAGAAACCTTAGGGTATAAAACTGGTGATGGATTTAAACTTCATACTGCTATTGGTCAGGCTATCGATGGTAAAATACCAAGTAAAGTTGAAATCACACCATTCGGAAAAAAGTATAATTTTAATACTAAATTAAAAGGGAATGATGGAAAATATCACTCGGCAAATGTTACTGTAGTAGTACAAAACGATAATGGAAAGACCACATGGAGAATTATTACTTTGACTCCAGGGAAAAAGATAAATAGGAGGACTTTATGAACGAATTAGATTGTGTAAAATTAATTAAACCTTTTAAAGACCTAAAAGAAGGAACAAAAGGATGTATCGTATTAAAATATACTGAAAATGATTTTGAAGTAGAGTTTTTCGATGAGAATGATGAAACAATAGATGTTTATACAATTACAAGAGAATACCTTGAAGTATATTGGACACCAAAAGATGGTTTTTTAAATCAAAATTAATATTGTTTTGTTGATTGAATTATAATACGAAATAATCATAGTGATTTCTTTTTCAATGCGAAATCTCTTTATCGAATTTTAATGAATAAAAAGATATGCTCTTGAGCAATTAAGAAATCAAAGAAAATCGTATATAATCGTTTATGATGAAAAAGTGTAGGTAAATACACAAAATATCAAAATGGAAATACTAGTGTGAACCTATGATTTAAAGGAGTTAGTGTTCCTAGTACTATATAATCATCCTTTATATGTTCTTATCCTTTCTTTAAATTTATGAGTTATATATTGGGGATGAACTTGTATGATACCAAATCGATTTGGTATCATACAACCGAGATGTTGCATACTATTTTTTCCTCCTCACAGTGGTTTTGCCCAACTGGTTCTGAAAGGCTATAGATGCAACTTTCATTTATATGGTTATTAGTTAGTTACGAATTGCTTATCGCAACAATATCGGTTGTTTGTATCCGTCAAATATCTTGTCTTCTAAAAATAAATAATGATTTACTTTATAATTTAAATATAAATTATGAGGGAGGATTATTATGAAGAGTAAATACGAAGAAATATTAAAAGAATATTTGCAAAGTAGATTAACATTAAAGAAATATTGTAAATTAAATAATTTAAATTTACATAATACTGAAACAGGGATATATCACTATAAAAAGAGTTTAAAAAAGAAAGAAAATGAAATTAAAGTTATAAAAGTAGTAGATGAAGTAAAGAAAGATAATAAACTATATTTAAAAATAAATGATATAGATTGTTCATTATTATATAGCAATGATAATGAATTAATTTCATTAATAAGGACTATAAAAAATGTGCTTCTCAAAAATATTAGTTCATCCTAAATTTTATAGTGTTATATATCCCAAATACGGGTGGTGTCTTTCACTAGAGCGTGTCTTTGGTGATTCTAGAATATAAGAACCATTACCTGTTTTAAAGTTTGTAGTATGTTTTTGTTTATTTTTTGATTCATTTGAATATAATATAAGTATCTAGAAAGCCTACGGCTTCTGTTGAGGGTACAGCCCTCTTTTTATTTTTTGTGGATTAAATCATCATATCTTTTTGGAAATCTAGTTTTATCGTTAGGTTCTTTATAATGTAGTTTGTCTAATGATACTATTTTTGAATTATAATTTACTCCACTTAATCTTTTTGATTAAAGTTGAGTTCGTGGAATAACTAGAATGTCACCATTTTTAACATCAGCTAATTTATGATTTTTAAAAAACCATAGTTTATTTCTTATTCTTTCCAATGATGTTATAATTTTTACTTTTGCTTTTTTTCTTTTTTCATCAATTGAGATAACTATTACATTATGTTGTGTATCAGGATTATTACCATAAATAGTTTTTTAACTATTTGAAACAATTTCTTTATGGTGTTAATAAAAAGATTTATAATTAAATTAGATGTTAAATAAAGGAGACTAATATGAATAAAGTTGTTATAGCGAGTATAGATGATTTTATTAAAGCTAGACAAAGGATAATTTCATTTGATTCTTTGACTTTTGCTGAAGGCTTTAATCAAAATCTATTGTTTAAATATTTCTTATCTCATGAAAAAGATTCATTTGAAAATTTAAACAATCTAGGTTTTTGTTATTTTTATGGAATTGGGACAGAAGAAGATAATGATAAAGCTTTTGAATGTTATTTAAAAGCTGCAAATCAAGGAAATGTGGATGCAATTAATAATTTAGGAATTTGCTATCGTTGGGGATATGGTGTTTCTGAAGATTATCAAAAATCAATGGATTATTTTAGTAAAGCAGCTGTTCTGGGACATAGAGATGCGCAAACAACCCTTGCAGTTTATTATCAAGATCAAGAAGATTATAAAAATGCTGCAAAGTGGTATGAAAAAGCAGCAGGTCAAGGAGATTCATTTGCACAATATGCATTAGGCTCTCTATATGCTGCTGGAACAGGTATACCATTAGATTATATTAAAGCCTTTGAATTATTTGAAAAATCGGCCAATCAAGGAAATATCGATGCAATTTGGAGTTTAAGTATTTGTTATCACTATGGAAATGGTATTTCTAAAGATTATCAAAAATCAATAGAATTATGCAAAAAAGCAGCAACTCTAGGCAATATGGATGCACAATGTGCTTTGGCATCTTATTATGAAGATCAACAAGACTATAAAAATGCTGTTAAGTGGTATAAGGAATCAGTTGATCAAGGTAATGTAATAGCTCAATATAGTTTAGGCGTTTTATACGCAACTGGAAAAGGAGTAACGGCAGATTACATAAAAGCTTTTAAGTTGTTTGAAGCAGCTGCTATGCAGGATTTTGAAAATGCTCAATATAGTTTAGGATACTGCTATGAGGAAGGATATGGAGTGACTAAAAACTATCGAAAGGCAGCTGAATGGTATTCTAAAGCAGCTAAACAAGGATATGAGTTAGCGATAGAGCGATTGGAAGATCCAAAACTTAAAATTTATCTTTAATAAATAATGTGGTGATAAATTATGATTGATATAAGTGAGATTTTAAAGAATTATAGAGATAATATTTCTTATAGAGAATTTAATGGGGCCTATATTGTTGCTATACCATTTTTCTTTCCATACTGTAATGATAGTATTGCTATAAAAATATCATTTGATGAGTTTGAAAGACCAATACTTAGCGATTGTCATACTACGCTTGATTATTTATGTGAAATGGATATTGATATTAACAAGTATAAACAAAA
>CAYVZF010000065.1:5157-6916 GCA_964456095.1 uncultured Erysipelotrichaceae bacterium | reverse complement strand
ATTTTTAAGAAAAAAAATTCGCTTTAATTTTTGAAGTTAATAATTTAATTAAGCTAATATTAAAAGTTTAATATCTTACATTCATTATTATCATAATTCTTAAAATGCTAAAATAATGAATAATTACAGGGTCTTAACTATTTAAAACTAATTCATATATAAAATAACAGTAGTTCTCGATAAATAGTAAAATAGTTACCAAAATAAGGTTTTTAATAAGCAAAAACGTTAAAAGATTTTAATATTTACTGCGCAAAATGCTAAAAAAGATTTTAATATTTACTGCGCAAAATGCTAAAAAAGATTTTAATATTTACTGCGCATTTTTATTGCTAGATAATAAAAATAATGATAATATGTAAACGAAAGAATGGTGATTTTATGTTTCATAGAAAGATATATAATGAAATTTTAAAGTGGAAGAATGAATCAAATGGAAAAACTGCATTATTAATAGAAGGAGCAAGACGTGTTGGAAAATCCACCATAGTCAAAACTTTTGCAGAAAACGAATATAAATCATTTATTTTAATTGATTTTAGTGATACAAAAAAATCATATAACAAAAGTGTTAAAAAAGTATTTACAGAAAGTGAGAATATAGATGAATTTTTTACACTTTTGCAATTAGTAACTGGCATTAAACTTTTTCCTCGTGAATCAGTAATTATTTTCGATGAAATCCAAAAAAATCCATCTGCAAGAGAAATGATTAAACAATTAGTTGCTGATGGCAGATATGATTATATCGAAACTGGTTCTTTAATTTCTATTAAGAAAAATTCATCAAAAATTGTAATTCCATCAGAAGAAGAAAAAATTCAAATGTATCCTATGACTTTTGATGAATTTTTAATTGCTTTAAACGAAGAAGAGATACTAAAAGTGATTGAAGAATGTTTTTACAAACAAATACCACTTCATAATATTATTCATAAAAAAGCCATGTCCTTATTCAGATTATATATGGCAGTTGGAGGCATGCCACAAGCTGTAACTACATATATAGAAACAAAAGATTTTGAAAAAGTCGATAAAATAAAGAAAATCATTATAAATCTTTATCGCGAAGACTTAGAAAAAATTTCAAGACATGGCTCATCAATTTCCCCTTTAATTATTTATGATAATATACAGTCAGTGTTTAGCAATCATACATTTGAAATTAAAACAACTTCATTTTCAAAAAATACAAAAATATATACTTGTTTAAATAATGTTAATGAGTTAGAAAAATCAAAAATTATTAATGTTGCATACGAAATAAGAAATATTGACCCCACATTATCGTTAGGACTTGATTTGTCAAATCTAAAAATTTATTCAGGAGATACTGGACTATTAATAAGCAAAATGTTTATGACAACACCCTACTTAAATAATCCTTTATATAAATCAATAATTTTAGATAAATTATCAATTGATGAGGGATTCTTATACGAAAATGCAGTCGCACAAATGTTGACTGCTAAAGGGTATTCTTTAAAATATAATACATTTTATAAAGAAAAAAGCACCAATTTATATTCAATCGATTTTGTACTAACAAATTGGAAAAAAATTTTTCCAATAGAAGTAAAATCATCAAATTATAAAACACATACTAGCATAGATGAATTTTCGAAAAAATATCATCAATATATAGATAAAAAATATATAATTTATTCAAAAAATTATTTAAAAGATGATAATTATATTTATTTACCAATTTATATGACATATCTATTATAAAACCTTTTTAAAATATTTTGTGCGCAAA
>CAYVZF010000065.1:0-5057 GCA_964456095.1 uncultured Erysipelotrichaceae bacterium | reverse complement strand
ATTTACCACACAATATTTAACAATGACAAGTTTACTTATTATTAAGCAATAAACCATTTAAAAACACACTTTTTACTTAAAATGTGTTTTTATTCTGCTTTTAATTCAAATAGAATATCTCTTAAAGTTGCCGCTCTTTCAAAATCATAATTTCTTGCAGCTTCACGCATTTCTTTTTCTACGCGTTTTATTTCAAGTTCTTTTTCTTTTCTTGTCATTTTTCCTTTTTTATTATTTTTAACACCTAATGGATCATCAATAACTTTTAAAGGTGGTCTGATTTCTTTAACAATTGATTTTGGAATAATATTATGCTCAGTGTTATATTTTTCTTGTATTTTTCTTCTTCTAGCTGTTTCTTCAATAGCGTACATCATGGAATCTGTTATCTTTTTAGCATACATAATAACTTTCCCGTTAACATTTCTCGCAGCTCTTCCAATAGTTTGTATAAGCGATCTAGATGAACGTAAAAAACCTTCTTTATCAGCATCTAAAATTGCAATCAAAGATACTTCTGGAATATCAAGTCCCTCTCTTAAAAGATTAATTCCAACTAGTACATCATATTTTCCTTTTCTTAATTCATAGATTATTTGAGTTCGTTCTAATGTTTTTGTTTCATTATGTAAATATGCTACTTTAATACCTTTCTCTTTTAAGAATGCAGATAAATTTTCAGCATCTTTTATAGTTAAAGTAACAATCATAACTCTTTCTTTTTTATCTACTGTATCTTTTATTCTACCTAATAAATCATAAATAGGGTTTTCTGCATCATTTACTTCAATAATAGGATCTAATAAACCAGTTGGTCTTATTATTTGTTCAACTATTTCTCCACCAGTTTTACTTAATTCATAATCTCCTGGTGTTGCGGAAGTGCAAATCACTTGATTAATTTTACTTTCAAATTCTTCAAAATTTAATGGTCTATTATCAAGTGCGGATGGTAATCTAAAACCATAATCAACAAGAGTTACTTTTCTAGATCTATCACCATTATACATACCTCTTATTTGTGATAAAGAAACATGTGATTCATCAACAATTAATAAATAATCATCAGGCAAATAATCAAATAAACAATAAGGTGTCTCTCCTTCTTTTCTACCATCAATGTGTCTTGCATAGTTTTCTATTCCTGGACATATACCAAATTCCATTAATGACTCCATATCTCTAGATGTTCTAGAATATAATCTTTCTTCTTCTAGCAATTTACCTTCTTGATGAAAATAATCACATCTTTCTTTTAATTCTTCTTTTATTGATTTTACTGCATTTTCAATTCTTTCCATTGTTGAAGCATGTTCGTGCGCGGGAAATATAGGATATTCATTATACCTATGTAAAACTTCTTTAGTTAAACTATCACACTCAACAATTTCTTCAATTAAATCTTCTTCATCTAATAGTATTTTAATAATTTTTTCACTGGTTGATGGAGGAGCAATTTCAACAACATCACCATTAACTCTAAAAGATCCAGGAGATAAATCGATATTATTTCTCAAGTACTGTGCATCAATTAATTTTGTATATAATTCTTTTTTGTCTAAAAAATCACCAACATGTAAGAAAAAAACTAATGAGCGATACTCTTTTGGATCAGTTAATCCATATATTGAGGCAACTGAAGCAACAATAATTGTATCTCTTCTTTCTAATACAGAATTAATCGCAGATGCACGCATTATTTCTATTTCCTCATTCATAACAGCATTTTTATCTATATATGTATCAGAAGAAGGTAGATATGCTTCTGGTTGATAAAAATCAAAATTAGAAACAAAATATTCTACTCTATTATGTGGAAACAATTCTTTAAATTCAGAATATAATTGCCCCGCTAAAACCTTATTGTGAACTAAAACAAGTGTTGGTCTATTTACTTTAGCAATAACATTAGCAATAGTAAATGTTTTACCTGTTCCTGTGGCCCCTAAAAGTACTTGAAATTTTTTATTATCATTTAATCCTTTAACTAATTCATCTATTGCTTCTGGTTGATCACCTGTTGGAGTATATGGTGAAACAAGTTTAAAAAAATGTTTATCATCCATATAAATTTATTTTCCCTTATTACTCTTACGATTTTTTATCTTTTTATCTAGACTAGTTTCTTCAAAAATACCTATTTGATTCTCAAATCCTAATCCATATATTTCATGTGCTTTAACAATAGATACAAATGCTTCTGAATCGATTCTTTCAATCGATTCTTTCAACATCGAATATTCATTAAATTCAAAACAAACTTTTATCATCTTTAAATCTTGATGCGAATATCCACCTTCGACATTAATTATAGTCGCACCTCTATCTAATTTTTCAATAATATATTGATTTATTTCATCATATTTTGATGAGATTATATATGCTATATAACTTTTATTCTTTCCTAAAAATACTTTATCCATCATAAATGATTGCAAAAATGCCGCGACTATACCTATTAATGATAAAACTAATGGCGATAAAGTAGATGGATCATAATTATATTGGCACCAACTAACGATAAAGCCACAAAGAATTATTAAAAAATCCATAGAGAAAGAAACGATTGACACTCTTATTTTTGCATACTTTTGCATTATAAGTGAAGGTATATCAACACCGCCTGTCGAACCACCACCTAAAAATGTTAATCCACATCCAACACCTGTAAAAATACCACCAAATATTGCTGCGATTAAAATACCACCAACATCACTTCCAACTGTGAGAAATTGTTGATTATTTTCATAAATATATGTAAACAAAAATGAACCTAAAGGATATACAATCGTAGAGCATAAGGTTTTTAATGCAAACTTTTTTCCTAAAAATATAATTCCGATAAAGTAAAAAATAAGTGTTGCAATTGTGATTACAACATTATGGTCCCATCCAAATAAGTTTTTTAATATTACACCTATTCCTGACATTCCACCAGAAACAATATTATTTGGTACATAAAAAATAGATGTTGCGATTGAAAGCATTAAACTTCCAACAATAATTAAAAGTATTTTTTTAATTTGATTAAATACATTTTTTTTACTTATTACCATTTTTTACCTCCCATTTTAAATAGCTAGATATAAATCCATCAATTTCTCCATCCATAGCTTTTAAAACATCACCCATTTCATAATTTGTTCTATGATCTTTTACTAAAGTATATGGGCAAAACACATATGAACGTATTTGACTACCCCATTCAATGTTTTTTTGTTCTCCTCTTATCGCATCTAATTCTTTTTGTTTTTCTTGTTCTTTTAACAAAATAAGTCTTGATTTTAATACATTCATTGCAATTTCTCTATTTTGAATTTGACTTCTTTCATTTTGACAAGAAACTACAATACCAGTTGGAATGTGTGTGATTCTAACTGCCGATTCGGTTTTATTAACGTTTTGTCCTCCAGCACCAGATGATCTATATGTATCTATTCTTAAATCTTTTTCTGAAATATCTATATCTATTGAATTAGATACTTCTGGAGTAACTTCAACAGATGCGAATGATGTATGTCTTCTTCCTGAAGAGTCAAAAGGAGATATCCTTACTAATCTATGAACACCTTTTTCTGATTTTAAATGTCCATATGCTTTTTTTCCTTTAACAATAAAAGAAACGCTTTTAATTCCAGCTTCTTCTCCTGCTTGATAATCGATCACTTGAACTTTATATTTAGATTTTTCAATATATCTTATATACATTCTATAAAGCATTTCAGCCCAATCTTGTGATTCTAATCCACCAGCGCCAGGATGAATTTCTATAATCGCAGAACTATCATCAAATTTATTCGATAATAATACTTCAGTTTCAAAGGAATTAATCTCTTTTTCAAGATTAATTAATTCATCTTCAAGTGATTTATGTAAATCTTCATCATATTCTTCTTTAAGAAGTATTAGTAATTCACTAGTATTATTAAGTTTATCACTTAATGAATAATATTGTTCGATCTTATCTTTAATATTATTTGCTTCATTTACTATTTCTAGTGCCTTTTTTTGATCATTCCAAAAATCAGAATTACCAATTATTTCATCATATTGCTCTTTCTTTTGTTTTAAAGAAGCAAGGTCAAAGTGAATCACCTAATTCCTTTAAAATTATAGAAAGAGCGTTTAGACGATTTTTAATGTCAAATAATTCGACCATATTTACGTCACCACGCTCCTTTGTTATATTATTTATTCTTTTGCATTTTCTTCTTCTTTATTAGAATTTTCATTTTGATTTTCCACTTTTATTTGAATTTGAACTCTTAATAAAGTCGAAGTTACTTCATCAGCGATAGTATTAATCATATCATCAAACATTTTATATCCTTCTTGAACATATGCTTGTAAAGGATTTGTTTGAGCATAACTTCTTAAATGAATACCATCTCTTAACTTTGCCATTGAATCGATATGATTTGTCCAACTTCTATCAACCGCGCGCAAAGTAATTGTTTTTTCAACTTGATTTTGTGCATCTATAGGCCATGTATTCTTTTTCTTTTCATATATGCTTAACAATGAATCATAAACTCCCTCTATTGCATCTTCTACTGCAACTTCATGATAACCATCAGTAGAGAAAGTTCCTTCAGGTAAATATTTACCTGTTAAATTTTTCTTCAATAAAGAAGCATCAAGATAAGGTTCTTTAGTAGAACCATCATCTATAAGAGATTTTTTTACAATGAACTCTGATGCTTTTTTAAAGTATCCTTGTACAGCATCATATATAGATTCAGAATATAATATTTTATCTCTTTGAGCATACATAATATCTCTTTGATTTCTCATGACATTATCATAATCAATAAGTGATTTACGTGTATCAAAGTTTTGACCCTCAATTTTCTTTTGTGCAGAAGTAATCGCATTTGTAACAAACTTATTATCAAGGCCTTCATCACCTAATGATTCAAATGCTTTTCTTAACATTGGAGAACCAAATCTTAATAATAATTCATCATCACAACATACAAAGAATTTTGAATATCCAGGATCACCTTGACGTCCAGAACGTCCTCTTAATTGGTTATCAATACGACGTGATTCATGTC
>CAYVZF010000064.1:0-7273 GCA_964456095.1 uncultured Erysipelotrichaceae bacterium | reverse complement strand
TGTATGAAGTAATTCGTGAGCTTTTTTTCCACCAACTTCACCTAAATATTCATCATATAATTTTTGGATATATTTATTTTTACATGAGATTCTATCTTTTTTAGATCTATCAGTTGTATATAGTCCTTCCATTCTTTTTCCAATAATTGTTCTAGACATTTTTCTATTATGGAATGGTTGACCACCACCATTAATACATCCAGCAGGACATGCCATTACTTCGACTGCAGTATACTCACATGTTCCATTCTTTATTTGTTCCATTATAGCTCTTGCATTTTTAAGTCCAGATACCGCGGCAACTTTAATTTTTTGACCATTTAACGATACTTCTGCTTCTTTAATTCCTTCGTATCCTCTTATATCATGGAATTCTACATTACTTAATTTGCCTTCTACTTTAAATTTAATATTTCTTAATGCTGCTTCTAAAACTCCACCTGAAGTACCGAATATATCCGCGGCACCAGTTGATTCACCGAGTGGATTATCAAATACACCATTTTCTAAAGAATCGAAGTCTATACCGGCTTCTTTAATCATATTAGCAACTTCTTTTGTTGTTAATACATGATCAACATTTTGACAATCATTATTTGATAGTTCGATTCTATCTGCTTCTTTCTTTTTAGCTAAGCATGGCATAATTGAAACTACAACTACATCTTTTGGATCGATTCCATTTTTTTCTGCATAATATGATTTTGCAATAGCACCGAACATTTCATGTGGTGATTTTGCGGTTGATGGAAGATTTAAAAAATCGTTATATTCATTTTCGATAAATTTAATCCATCCAGGACAACATGAAGTTAAAAGTGGTAAGTTCTTTCCAGTTTGAACTCTATTTAATAATTCATTTCCTTCTTCCATAATTGTTAAATCTGCGGCAAAATTAGTATCAAATACTTTATCAAAGCCGAGAGCTCTTAAAGAAGAGATAAGTTTTCCAATAACATTAGTTCCTAATTCGTAATTAAACTCTTCGCCAATTGCAACTCTAACTGCTGGTGCAATTTGAACTAATACATGTTTATTAGGATTGTGTAATGAATTCCATACCTTTGATACGTGTGTTTCTTGAGATAATGCTCCTGTAGGACATGCATTAACACATTGACCACATGTAACGCATTTTGTAAAATCTAGATTGTCTTCAAATGCAGGACCCACTTGTGTTTTAAAACCACGATTATAGAACGTTAAAACACCAACATCTTGTACATTATTACAAACTTCGACACAGTTACCACATAAAATACATTTAGCAGGATTTCTTTTAATTGCGGAACTATTAATATATTTATTAGATTTTGAAATTTCACCAACATATGGAATCTCTCTAATATTCATAATAGAAGCAATCTTTTGTAATTGACATTTTAAATTCTTTTCACACATTGCACATTCTTGAGGATGGTCAGAAAGTAATAATTCAATAACTGCACGTCTTGCTTTAATTACTCTTTTAGTATTTGTATATATTTCCATACCTTCTGTACATTTTGTTGAACAAGAAGGAGCTAAATTTCTTCTTCCTTTTACTTCAACAACACATACTCTACATGATGCATCTACTTTTGAATCATTGACAACATGTAATGATAAATAACATAAAGTAGGTATATATATATTTAATAGTCTAGTAGCTTTTAAGATTGTTGTACCTTCTTCAACTTGTAAAGGTATATCATTAATTTTAATATTAATCATTGCTTAATTCTCCTTTAAATTGTAATAGCTTTTACAGGACATTTTGGAGCACATGAACCACATCTAATACATTCAATTGCATTGATTTCATAAATGTATAATTTAGGGTTTTTAGCGTGTTCTTCTGTTTTAAAGATTGCACCGACTGGACAATTTCTAGCACAGTTACCACATCCAACACATTGTGATTTAACGATTTCATATCTTGCAAGAGCTCTACAAACTTTAGCAGGACAATATTTCTTTTCTACGTGAGCAATATATTCATCTTTAAAATACTTAAGAGTGGATAATACAGGATTTGGAGCACTTTGTCCTAAACCACATAAAGCAGTATCTTTAATTATATTTGAAAGATCTTCTAGTTTTTCTAAATCTTCCATAGTGCCTTCGCCTTCAGTAATGCGAGTTAAAATTTCAAGCAATCTCTTATTACCAATTCTACAAGGTGTACATTTACCACATGATTCCTCTACTGTAAATTCAAGGTAGAATTTAGCAATATCAACCATACAGTTTCTTTCATCCATGATAATTAATCCACCAGATCCCATCATAGAACCAATTTTAGATAAGTTATCAAAATCGATAGGTGTATCGATGTTTTCTTTAGTGATACATCCACCAGATGGTCCACCTGTTTGAGCGGCTTTAAATTCATATCCGTCTTTAATTCCACCACCAATATCATAAATAACTTCGCGTAATGTTGTTCCCATTGGAACTTCGACAAGGCCTACATTATTGATTTTACCCGCTAAAGCGAAAACTTTTGTTCCTTTTGATTTTTCTGTACCAATTTTAGCAAAATCTTCAGCACCATCTAAGAAAATTACAGGGATATTAGCAAGCGTTTCGACGTTATTAACAATTGTTGGTTTGTCAAATAATCCAGCCTCTGCAGGGAATGGAGGTTTTACAGTTGGTTCACCTCTTTTTCCTTCGATAGAGGAAATAAGTGCAGTTTCTTCACCACATACGAATGCACCTGCACCATATTTAATGAAAATATCAAATGAATGATTACTTCCTAAAATATTTTTACCTAATAAACCTAGTTTTCTTGCTTGTGCAATTGCAAGAGATAATCTTTCAATTGCAAGAGGATATTCAGCACGAATATATACATTACCTATTGTAGCTCCTATTGCATAACCAGCGATTGTCATTGCTTCGATTACACTATAAGGATCACCTTCAAGAATTGATCTATCCATGAATGCACCTGGATCACCTTCATCAGCATTACATATAACATATTTTTGATCAGCTTTATTTTTTGAAGCAAATTCCCATTTTAATCCTGTAGGGAATCCTCCACCTCCACGACCACGAAGACCTGATTTTTTCATTTCGTCAATAACTTCTTGAGGAGTCATTGTTTTTAATACTTTAGATAAAGCTAAAAATCCTCTGTTAGAAATATATTCTTGAATTTTTTCAGGATTAATAAGACCACAGTTTCTTAAAGCAACTCTATGTTGCTTTTTATAAAATGGAATATTATCTTGTGAACGAATAATTTCATTATTCGCGGGATTTACATAAAGAAAATCCTCAATTAATTTACCTTCAACTATATGTTCTTTAATAATTCTTTCAGCATTTTCAGGTTTGATTTTAATATAGAATGTATGATCAGGAGATATTTTTACAATTGGTCCTTTTTCACAGAAACCAAAGCAACCTGTAATAGAAACTTCAACTCTATCATCTACACCATATTTTTTAGAGTATTTGATTAATTCATCTTTAATTTTTTCTGATTCAGCAGCGTGACATCCAGTACCACCACATATAGAAATATTGATTTTATTTGAATTATCTATTTTACCTTTTTTAACATCTAATAATCCTTTTAGATTGTTATAAAGATTATCTAATTCTTCGTAGGATTTAATAGTTTTTAAACACATATTATTCGTCCTCCTTTGAATATTCTTCTAAAATTTGACTTACTGTTTCTACAGTTGCATTACCATATGTCTTTCCATTTACTTGAACTACTGGTGCTAAACCACATGCACCTACACATCTAAGTGAAGATAAAGTAAAACGACCATCTTCAGTTGTTTCACCATTTTTAATTCCTAGTTTATTTTCGAATTCCTTAAGAATCTTATCGGCACCACGAACAAAGCAAGCTGTTCCTAAACAAACATTAATAACATACTTTCCTTTTTTCTCCATTGTAAAGAATGAATAGAATGTTACTACACCATATACTTTTGATACAGGTATATTTAATTTGTTTGCAATAAATTCTTGTACTTCTCTTGGAAGATATCCAAAAATATGTTGAGCACGATGTAAGATTGCAATTAACTCATTAGGATTAGAATCTAAATTGTTAATGAATTCTTCTAATTCTAAGAATTTCTTATTATCAGTTTCCATTAATATATAACTCCTTTAATTAATTTTTTTCATAGGATTAATTATACTAAATAATTATATGTTCTTCAACTTAATAAATGTAAAATGAACATGTATACATGAGCAATAAAAAATAAAAAAAACATAAAAATTTATTATTTTTTTGCTAATAAATTTTTATGCTTTTTGATAACTCATTTATTTTCTAAAATGTTTGAATTAAATGTAGAATTAAAAAGGTCTAGTATTTTATTAAATAAGTCGTAGTTGATATCGTTATATAAATAATTGTCTATTGTTTTATAGAATTCTTGTTTATCTTCATATGATAATTTTTCACCTTTTTTATATTCTAGTAACTTCATATCGCTTTTAACTTCTTGTCTATATAATAAGCAATCTATAGAATGTAAAATTGATGTATGTTTACCATTTATTCCTTTACCGATATAATAGTGAACATTTGGATTAGTAATTTCATTTTTAAACGCTAATATCGACTGTTTATCAAATGCGATAACTTCATCATCAACTCCATGGGCTATTAATATTGGAATATTTATATTATTTATACCTTTAATAGAGTCATAATTAGTATATTTTTTAAATAATATTTTTTGATAAATTTTTAAAAATGGAACAGATAATGTAGCAAAATTACCTGCATATTGTTTGCCTTTTTCATAGATAATGTCATATCCGCTGTGCATGGATGAAATACTAGCACATGCTTTTATTTTATTTGTACAGCATAATACAGATGTTGCAGCGTATCCACCCCAAGAATGTCCAACTAAAAATAAAGGTAATTTATTATATGGTTTATTTTTAGATAAGAATTTAATTGTACTATCTAAATCTAATAATGATTGACACATTCCAACTGTTGATTCACCTTCTGAATTATATGTTCCAGTACAATCAAACGAAAAAACATTATAGTTATTCTTAACAAAAAAATCTGCGATTAATAAATAGTCGTCTGCACCTGATTTTAGACCATGACATAATATAACAATTCCTTTAGGATTTAATGATTCGTAATAATACCCTTGTAAATGTATTTCTCCTACTTTATATCTAACTGTAGTCCTAGAAATGATATTTTTATATAACTCATAATTAATTTTATCAGGATTAATTGAATAATCTGGTCGATCATATCTTGGGAACATTTTATCATAAAATGCTACTTGTGAAGTAACTGCGATAGTTGTTAAACTTCCCATAGATGCTCCTACAATAAGTGCGATTAAACTTTTTTTATCTTTACTTTTCATTTGCTTCACCTGTTTCATTATATATTATTAATAAAAGAATGTAAAAAAAATTAAAAAAAGTTTTGAATTGATATAATTATTATAGAATTACGAATGAAATTCTTAATGAATTAGATATTTATAATAAAATTGTTTAGAAAAATAGTTTCTAATTATGATGAATCTTTTTGAAATGGATTTAATTATTTTTAGGAATTTGTTTATTAATGATTTATATTAAAAAATTTGATAAATTAAAATGTAACAACTAAAATTTATTAGGACATATATTAATGCTTGTACATGAACATTTAGAATTAAAAATTCAGTTGTTCGGAATTTCCGAATAACTGAAAGTGATAAAATATTTTGAATTTACCGTAAATAAATGTAAAACAAAATATTAATTAATGTTACACATAAGAAAGGTAATTGATTTTGGTGACAAAATTAATCTTTTAATGTATAATATACTTAACTAGGTTAAGTAATTTTGGAGGAAACTAATAAAAATGGAAAAAGAAGTTGATTTTGTTTTTAATCATCTGATAAAAAATCAGTCTTATGGGTTATTAAAATTGTCTAATGATATGAATACAGGAATAGGAGCGGTTCTTCGTATATTAAAGGGAAGTACATCACAAGTTTCTGCAAGAAAAATAAGTGAAATTATGGGTGTTAGTGAAGCTAGAGTTGCTGTATTATTAAGAAAAATGGAAAAACGTGGATATATTATTAGAGAAAAAGATAGTAATGATGGACGCATTACTATTGTCAAATTAACTTCAAATGGAGAAATGTATACTCAAAATCTTCATGATGTACTATGTAAAAATATTGAAATAATTATTGAATCAATTGGATTTGAAAAGATAAAACAATATATTAGTTTAACAGAAGAAATTAATAATGTTATTCAAAGCAAATTAACAACCCCTCCAGAAATTGATTGATAATCTTTTTAAATATAGATTGAAAGGAGCATAACATGAAGAAAATTTTTAAGTCTTGGTTAAATATATGGTTATATGTTATTACTTTGATAAGTGGTATTATAATCGGTATTACAATTGTAATGTGGAATGTTTGGTCATTCCAAACAAAAATATTTGCGTTTGCTACAGCACTTTTACCTTTACATGTATTAGAAGAATGGCGATTTCCAGGTGGATTTCATTATATGTACAATATTATGGTTAAATCAAAAATACCAGATCGATATCCTATGAATCAATTATCAGATATGTTTACTAATCTTATAGGAGTTATCTTTGGAATAATTGTACTTTTTGTTGGAGTAAATAATATCTTTTTAGTAATGCAATTGTTTTTATGTATTGCAGAAATTTTTGGTCACACTAAAGGTGGTATTTTCTCATATAAAAAATTTAAAATCTATGGTAAAAAAACAATTTATAATCCTGGAATGTTTACTACCATTTTTGGTTATATGCCAATAGCAATATTAATTATTATTTCATTTATAATAAGTTCATCACCAATATGGTATGAATGGATTTTAGGATTAGGATGTGGAATTGTTTTAGGGGCAATTTCTTTGAAATTACCTGAAAAGATAACACAAAATGAAAATACTCCATATAACTATAATTGGGGAAATGGTTACTTTGAAAAATTTAAATAGGCATATTTTTTTACCTACATTGTGTTACCAAAAAAAAACTATATAATTAATAGCACTAGCTATTAAAAATATTGGATAAAATTTTAAAACAATCAAATAATTGTTTTTGCAATTGTTCTGGTGATTCAAAAGCACCATTTTTAATCCATGCTGTCAAACTTGCTGATATACATGAAGTCATAGTCATTAGAAGATAATTTGTTTGCTCTTCGTTAATTGATAATCCAGGAAAAAAATAATCTAAATTATTACCAATATATTTAGTGTGTGAATCATAAAG
>CAYVZF010000063.1:0-7385 GCA_964456095.1 uncultured Erysipelotrichaceae bacterium | reverse complement strand
TTAACAATTAAAGATATTAATGCAACATTTGTTGTTGGTAGAATTGAAACAAATAAAGTTGGAGTTTCCGCTAGAAGCGATGGAACTGTAAACTGCCAATTCTTACTTGAAAAAATGCAAGGCGGTGGACATTTTGCCGCGGCGGCAACACAACTTGAAAATAAATCAGTTGAAGAAGTTGTTAATTTATTAAAAGAAGTATTAGAAGAATATTTAGATGAAGCACGTGCTGCTCCACTTACGGAGGATTAAAATGGAAGTTATATTATTAAAAGATGTTAAAAATGTTGGAAAAAAAGATCAAATAGTTAATGTATCTGATGGATATGCTGCAAACTTTCTTTTTCCAAGAGGTTTAGCGGTTAAAAAAACTTCTAAGGGTATGGAAGTTTTGGGAAACCAACAAGAACAAAGAAGAAAAGAAGATGAACAAAATAGATTAGATAGTTTAAAAGTTAAAGAAAAAATTGAAAGTGTAGTTTTAGAATTTGTTGCTTCATCATCAAAAGATGGTAGAATGTTTGGAACTATTTCACCAAAACAAATTGAACAAGAATATAAAAATAAATATGGTATTATAATCGATAAACGTAAATTTGTTGATAAATATCCAGTAAATGCATTTGGCTTTACAACATTAAAAGTAGAATTGTATAAAGGAGTAATTGCATCTTGTAGAATACATGTTTCAGATAAGAATGCAAAATAGGTGAAGTATTATGGCGGAAAAAGCAATTAATTTATCTGCAGAACAAAGTGTACTTGGAGCAATGATTGAAAGTAGTAATTTTCGTTCTGAGGCATTAGGAGCATTAAGAAAAGAAGATTTTTATAAAGATGCTCATGCGGATATTTTCCAAGCAATTTCAAATTTAGTAAATGCATCTAAAATAGTTGATATTACAACATTAACTGATGAATTATTAAATCATATGAAATCATTAGATAATGATGGTGGTGTTAATTATTTATATGAATTAAGTCAATCATATATTGGTGACACAAATGCTATGTATCATTTAAATATTGTAAGAGATTTATCTCTTTTGCGTAGGTTGTTGAATGAACTTAAAAGTACTATTGACGATTTTAATAACCCTAAAAAAGCAATTAAATCTGTTCCTGATTTTATCGGTAATGTTGAAAAAAGAATATTAGAAATTACAAAAACTAGAAGAGTAGGTAGTTTCCAAAATTCTGCTGACGTCGTAGAAAAAATATCAGCAAAATTAAAGGAAAATAGAGGAACGAGATTAAAAAATAAATCTTATGTTACAGGTGTTGATACAGGATTTACGCAACTTAACAAGTTTACTCAAGGATTTCACCCAGGTGCTCTTATTATTTTAGCAGCGCGTCCTTCTGTTGGTAAAACAGCTTTAGCTATTAATTTAGCATATAATGCTGCGACATGTTCAAATAAGACTGTAGCGTTCTTCTCGCTTGAAATGTCTGCGGAAGATATTGTTACAAGGCTTTTAGCTTCTAGAGCTCAAATTAATTCTAGGAATTTAAATACTGGTAATTTAAATGAAGATGATTGGTTAGCATTATCTGAAGCAGTTGAATCAATTAAACAAACTAGAATACTAATTGATGATACCTCTGCTGCTAGATTAAATGATATAAGAACTAAAGCACAAAAATTGAAAGCACAAGATCCTAATTTAGGCTTGATTGTTATCGACTATTTAGGATTAATTACAACAACAGAAAAATTTGATTCACATCAAAATGAAGTTGCTGAGATTTCTCGTTCCTTAAAGGCACTTGCAAGGGAATTAGAAGTACCGATTTTATGCTTATGTCAGCTTTCAAGAGCGTCAGAAAAAAGAACTGATAGAACACCTCTTTTATCAGACTTAAGAGACTCAGGGTCTATTGAACAAGATGCAGACCAAGTTATGTTTATTTATAGGCCTAATTATCAAAGACCAGAAGAAATGCGTAAAGAAGCTTTAAAACAAGCAAACAGCGAAGAAGAAGATAATCCACTTTCAAAGTGTGAAGAAACACATGTTGTTGTATCTAAAAACCGTAATGGTGAAACAGGTATTGTTTATCTAAATTTCTTTATGAATATAGGTAAATTTGTTGAACTTGATGCGGCATCTATTTTAAATAGAAAGAATGAGGAAAATTAATATGCGTTTTCATGTTTTTGAATCGGGATCAAAAGGTAATTGTACTTTAATTACTTCAAAAAAAGGGCACATTTTAATAGATGATGGTCTTTCTAAAAAATGTTTAGTTTCGAAATTGGCGGAAGTTGGATTGACTTTAGATGATATATCATATGTATTAATAACGCATAGTCATGATGATCATATTAAAGGTCTAAAAGCGATACCGTATATTAAATATTATTGTACTAAAGAAACATTTTCCTCTATAAAGAAAAAGCAAGAATTAGATGATAGTATATCTCTTCCGATTAATCATATTTTATCCGCTTACGATAAAATTGAATTATTAGATTTTGAAATTGAGGTTTTACCAACATCTCATGATGCTAAAGGATCTATTGGATTTATTATAAAAAATAATAATGAGAAGTTGGTATATATAACTGATACAGGTTTTATTTATGAGAAAGTATTAAAGAAAATAAATAATGCTAATTATTATATAATGGAAAGTAACCATGATATAAAAATGTTGCTTGAAACATCAAGACCTCAAGCTTTAAAAGATAGAATTTTAGGCGATAAAGGACATTTGTCTAACGAAGATTCTGCAATGTATTTATCTGAAATAATAGGTGATTCTACAAAAGAAATAATTCTTGCTCATTTATCCGAAGAAGCAAATACACCAGAAAAAGCATGCGATGCATTATTAAAGATAATGGAAAAAAGATCTATTTCATTAGAAAATATTATATTTAAATGTGCTTCACAAAAAGAAACTATTTCAGGTGGTATTTTAATAGAGGAACAAATTTATGCCTAAACTAACTATTGTTTGTGCAGGTAAAATGAAAGAGACTTATCAAAAAGAAGCGATTAATGAATATTTAAAAAGACTTTCAAAATATTTTACTTGTGTTATTGAAGAAGTTCCAGATATTAAAATAAAAGATGGAGCATCTTTAAAAGAAGAAGAAAACATAATAATAAAGGAAGGAGAATTATTATTAAAAAAGATTCCAGAAGATAGTTATGTTTTTGCACTAGATTTACATGGTAAACAATTTGATTCGATTAGTTTTGCAACAAAAATAAATGATATTTTTACAAAAGGTTATAATCATATTTGCTTTGTAATTGGAGGATCACTTGGTATATCAAATGATGTTTTAAATAGAGCTAATGAAAAAATTAGCTTATCTAAAATGACATTCACACATTTAATGACAAGAGAAATAATTTTAGAACAAATATATAGAGCATGTAAAATTAATAATAAAGAGAAGTATCATAAATAAAGGAACTAGAGTATCATGATTAGCAATGTTAAAAATAAATTTAATGGTATAAAAGAAAAATTATTAGAATATAAGTTTATTAGAAAAATAATTGATATATATAAAAAAATTAGTTCTAATACTTGGGTTACATACGTTATTTTCTTGTACGTTATTGCGATTTTAGTGTTTGGATATGCTCTAATAAACAATAATTTTGTTATGCCAATGTCTGGGGATTATGTAATGCAACAAATACCATTTTATTATAATGGTTATGATGATATTTGGACTGCATTAAAAACAGGCAAACTTCCTTTATGGGATGAACAACAAATGCTAGGAGTTAGTAATGTTGGCGCTAATTCATTCTATTATTTATTTAATATTTTCTTTTATCCTGTACTACTTTTTCCACGTAATTTAATTCCTCAAGCACAAGCATTTATGATTATTACTAAAATCGTTTTAGCGGGTGTTGGAATGAGACTTCTTTTACAAAAATTTAATGTTTCTTTATCAACTAGTTTAATAGTTTCGACTGCTTATGCTTTTTGTGGGTGGAATTTCTTTTATTTATGGTTTAATCATTTCTTTGAAATGGCTGTTTTGATGCCATTTTACTTATTATCTATCGAGTTATGTTTAAGAGAAAAGAAAATGTTACCACTTATATTTATGGTATTTTTATGTGGTATAACTAATTATAATTATTTAATTGCAATGTGTTTTACTGGTGTAATGTATGCTGTATTTAGATATTTCCAAAGATTTAAAGAAATGAATTTGATGAATCAAGAGGAAATTAGAAAAGGAAAAACTATTAAAATACATGTTGCATTTGAAATTATTTTAAAAGGTATATTTTCATTTGCTATTGGATTATTATTAACTGGAGTAATTTTGCTACCATGTTTTATGGTTGCAAAAGGTAATTCACGTGTTGAAAATGCTACTTATTTACCTCGTATAGTAGAGGCATTAAAAGCATTAATAAACTTTAATGATGGTGGTAATTTAAAAGAAGAATTCATTGCTTTTATTGAATTATTAACTAAATGGGAAGTGTCTAATAATACTTCAGAAATAGTTGCTCAAAAATTTAGACTTTATCCATTAGTAACATTTTTATTTCCAAATGTAAGTTATTATGATTCAACATTATTTTTAAATAATTATTATTGCGATGTTTTATCTTCGCTTAATGTATATACTCCATTAACTCTTATGTTAATACCAAGTCTACTTCAATCTATAAAAGAAAAGAAGTTTTCTCATTTAATCGCATTTGTTGGTATTTTATTAATGCTTTTTACTCCATTTGTTTATTATTGTTTCTCAGGCTTTACAAATGAAGGCTATGGTAGATGGCAACTATTTGTTGTCGCGGTTTTCTGTATTTATGCCGCGATTCAATTAGATAAAAGAAAAACGATGCCTAAATGGTTTTTCGATATTTCTTTTGTCGTTATTTTAGCTTTACAAATTATAATTTTCTATAAAGCAAATTCGTTAGGTGGAGTAGAAGGAACAAGTACAAAAGTATTAAATGATGAAAGAAAATTAGTCGCGTATCTATCTATGGCTGCGACAGTTGTATTATATTTATTCTATAGAACACAACTTAAAAAGAATAATTTTGCAGATAATTTGAAATTTTTATTAATAATTGAAATCGTTATTGTAGGTAATGTTAATTTACAAATGTGTGGAACTAATAATTATGCAACAAAACTATATGGTGGTAAAGATAACGTATCCGATGAAACAACTCTTGCAAATAGAATTAAAGAAAATGATAATTCGTTTTATCGAGTTTTTTCTACATCCGCGGATAGAACAGGTGTTAACTTTGCTATGATGCTTGGTACTAGAGGTCTAGGAACATTCCATTCTGTATTCAATTATAATTTAAATGACTTTATGAAATGGTCTCAAGTTAAGTATACATATTCTGATGAATCGTGGAATATGGGTATTCATGAAAAAAGAGTCAATTTAGATCAATTCTTAGGTACTAAATATTATATTGTAAAAAATAGTGATACTAATGTTCCATTTGGTTATGAAGAATATTTCTCAACGGATTCGCATTCTGTTTATATTAATACTAATTTTATTGATTTAGGTACTTCTTATACTACATTATTCTCTAATCCAACAGATTCTTCTTCAAGATATGCTAATGTATTTTTAAATGAAATTGCTTATTTAAATGGAGCAATATTATCTTCTGAAGATATTGATGAAATAATAAATGAAAATCCTGATTCATTTATAAATAAAGGAACACCTAGTAAGAGTAATATTGGTGTTACATATTATGGAGAAACAAAAGGTAAATTATATGTTCAAAGAAAAGAAAATGGAACATTAAACAATGAAATAGAATATGTTTCTTCATCTGATATTAAAGGATTAAAATATGGTTCTATTGTTACAGAAGTTTTTTCCTCACCTGTATGTAATAAAGCAACTAGTAAGAATCCATGTTATATTGATATTAAAGCAAGAATGGGAGAAAACTTAAAAATTTCACTATATGATGAAAATGATAGATTACTAGTTTCCGATACACATTTAGTTCATGGATATTCTGGAAAAAGCAGCAATTCAAAGAACAATCGTGGTTTTTATGTTAAATCACCTGTTTCAAAAATAGTAATTAATATTAATGATAATTTTGATGATACTGCAACTTTAGAATATCCTAGTGTTCAATATCAATATTATAATGATTACCTAAGTTATGTTAAGGTCGATGCTGAAAACGCAGTTAAAAATGTTAATGTAATAAATAGTGACGAAGTAACATTTGAAACAGATTATAAAGAAAAAAGAGTGGTAGTTCTTAATATGCCATATGATAATGGATGGAGTATCACTAGAAGCGATGGATATGTTCCAAAAATATATAAAGTTCAAGGTGGATTTATTGGCTTTGTTGCTACAGAAGGTGAATATAGTTATTATTTAAATTATGAAACACCATATTTATCATCTGGATTAAAATTAACATTTGTTGGTATAGTCATAACTACAATGTGTTATGTTATTATGAACTATTTAGATGAAAATAAAAAATATAGAAGTTTATTTGAATTAAGATAAATATTAAAAAAAGAATTACTGTAAGCTATTATTGCCTAACATATAGTAATTCTTTTTTGTATAATTAATACTATAATTACTAGGAGTAAGATATATGAAAATCATTATTATTAGACATGGAGAACCGGATTATCCAAACAACACTTTAACAAAAAAAGGATTTGATGAAGTAAATGCATTATCTAATTATTTGAAAAATATTAAATTTAGTGAAGCTTATTCTTCACCATTAGCAAGAGCTAAACTTACTTCAGAAGCTGTTTTAAAACCAATGGGGAAAAAAGCAATTGAAAAAGAATGGTTAAAAGAATTTGTTCATTTGGTTAATGTTCCATATGATAATAATCCTGTTATTAATTGGGATTTTTTGCCTAGTTATTTTGTAAAACAAGATGAATTCTATAACAATGAAAAATACTTAGATCACAAAATAATGAAAGATGCAAATATGAAAGAACATTATAAAGAAGTTGTTAATGGATTAGATGATATACTTGCTAAACATGGATATATTAGAGAAAAAAGATATTATAGAGTTGAAAGATCTAATCGTGATGTAATTTTGATTTTCTGCCATTTTGGAATGATGAGTGTTATAATGTCACATTTAATTAATATTCCATATTTAGTTTTATCTCAATCTTTTGCGTGTTTACCAAGTGGAATTACAACATTAGTAACAGAAGAAAGAGAAAAAGGTGTAGCACAATTTAGATGCTTGCAATATGGAGAATTAACACATTTAGTTTTAGATAATCAAGAGCCTAGTTTTCATGGTAGATTTTGTGAAATATTTGATTGTGATGAACGACATTAATTTAATAGAGGAACTTATTATTTTAATAATTATTAGAAATGGTTAAAAAAG
>CAYVZF010000062.1:0-7491 GCA_964456095.1 uncultured Erysipelotrichaceae bacterium | reverse complement strand
CAATAGAAGATTGTGTATATTCATGTGAACTTACAGAAGCACAAATGCAAATAGCGCAAGACTTAATGCATGTGTTTATGAAAGAAAATGAATTAAAGGAAAGAACAAAAAAATTGCTTGATAAAGCAGGTGTAAAGTAAAACTATAAAGTGCATATATTGTATCAAGAAATTTGAAAAGGTAAGTGTTGAACATATAATACAAAACTCTCTTGAAGGATTACTAAGTTCTGATAATATTGTTTTGAAAGATGTATCAATGAGATGTTATCTAGCAAAATTGATGCATAATTAACAAAAAATCTAATTTCATTTCTTAACTTAAATAGAGAACATGAAACAAAATAAAAAGTAGTTTAAGAAATAATAGAAAAAATAACAATAAAAAAAATTAAATTTTGCTATATAGATTATAGAAAAAATAGGCATCATTTAACGATTACCACAATAAGCTAACATAAAAAGCAAACAGTTAAAAATTTACACCCATATAAAATTTTATTTAAAAAAATTAAAAAATATGTATAATAGTTATTGGAGATTTAAAAAAATGACAATTGAACAACAAATAGAAATGACTTTAGAAAAAATCCGTCCATTTATAAATCGTGATGGTGGTGATGTAATATTTGATTCTTTCATAGATGGAATCGTATATGTTAAAATGATTGGAGCATGTGATGGATGCTCAATGATTGATTCAACTTTATCTGATGGAATAGGTATAATATTAATGGAGGAAGTTCCTGGAGTTAAAGGTGTAAAAACCGTTGATAAAAAACCTATACTTTAAATGTATTATCAATCCAATTAATTGGTTTAATTTTATAATTATCCACAAGAAATCTGTGGATTTTTTTTATTTTATCTAACTTTTCATACATTAATTTATATTCATTATAAACATCTTGTGAAATATCTCTTTTAATAAGATAAAATTCCTCTAATAAATCATACATTTCTGATGGAAATAATAATCGGGCAAATAAAAGGCTGACTTCTTGTTGTGAAAAATTATACTTTGCTATTATACTTTTAAAATACTCTAAACTTATAAAATTATTCTTTAATAATTCGCAAAGATCTCTACCTCTAAAATCAACAATAAAATTTAATGGGTTTAATAAGGTATATGAAGATAATTCCTTAATTCTTTTATGCACTAATGATTTTCCTTCTATTTGATCTCCATATAAATACATAGTATCTGATAAATATTGAATAGCATTTTCGGCTAAACCGGCATTAAAAAGGTAATATTGGATTAACATTTTATATGTCACATCATCAATTTTTACTTTTGTTAATATTTTTTCTTCTATTCTATCTACTTTATTTTCCCATACTTTTTTTAAATAAGATACTTTTAAATCTTTCCCTTCTGCCATATTAGCAAAATAAAAAGGAAATGATATAAAATCTTCAACATTTACTTTTGCTATTTTTGTAGCAATTAAACATACATTTCCATATATAGATTCATTGACTAATTTATTATCTCTAGAATAAATAATATCACTAGCCATATTTTTATAATACTTAGGAATTATTTTCAAAAACTCTTTCATATTAAATAATGATTCATTACTTAAATCAGTTAATTCTAATTCAAAATGCCACGAATTATAATCAAATTTGGTAGTATCTTCTTTTAAATAATAACCATATTTATCAAAAATAAAAGATTTCATATTATCACCTAAATAATTGAATGTTCTCCAAAAGCAATCGAAGGGACATCACCTTCAATAATCGAAGAATAAATTGGAATATTCATAATTATTTTTTCACTTTTAGAATTTAATGGAATATATATTAAAACATCAAATTCAAATTCTAACAATAATTCAACTAAAGCATTATTAATTCCAAAAGATGATACATTAGAAATCATATTAACTTTTGCATCTGTAAGCAATTTATATCTAATAGGAATATTAGGACCTAATGATGAAAGCAAAACATTATCATAAACCAAAGAAAATGGTATTTCTAAAAAATAATCATAATTATTATCAATGCTTAATACATCATACAAATCTGATGAAACATTTTTAATAATTGATTGTAAATATATAGTATTGAATTCTTTATAAGTACTAGTAATATTTGAAACCATGCTATTTGAAAATTCTTCTTCATCAATGTTATTATCAATAACATCCGCAACTAATAATGAAACATGCTTATTACATTCCTTTAATCCAATTTCATAATAAACACTCTTCAATTTATTAGAAGAATAATTCATCATAAAGTATGTAATAACACATATTAATGACAATGAAAACAAACACCTAAAAAGAAAAGAGAATCTCATAGTAAATAATATGAAATTCTCTTATTTTTTATACATTTATTTTTTTAATATAATATTTTCTTTTCTATTTACAATGATGTATCCTTCTCTATTATATACATCTTCTCTATTATATTTATATCTTGTTCCATCTGGTTTAACAAATATTCCACCAGCTTCTTCAACAATAATTTGAATCGCGGCAGTATCCCATTCTTTTGTACCAGCAGAAAGTCTACAATGTAAATCACCAAGTCCATGAGCAATAAAACATGCTTTAATAGAACTACCTCTTTCTTCAACAATAGATATTTTAGAAGAATTTTTTGCTAATTCTTTTTCATATTCAGTCGCGTGAAAACGTGATATGTACATTTTTAAATCATCTAATTTATCAGAAACATGAATTCTAATAGGTTTAGAATTATCATCTTTTAAATAATAAGCTCCCACATTCTTAACAGCATAATATATTTCACCAGTAACAGGAATCGATACTACTCCAACAACTATTTCATGATTTTCACATAATGCAATATTTGTTGTAAATTCACCATTTCTAGAAACAAAATCTTTTGTACCATCAACAGGATCAACAATAAAAACATAATCATTTAATAATCTTTTTTTATCATCAACACTCTCTTCAGTTAAAAATGATACTTTAGGAAATTTTTCACTCAAATGTTTTCTAATTATTTCATCTGCTTCTTTATCAGCTTTTGTAACAGGAGAGTTATCATCCTTTATTTCTACATCAAAAGGTGTATTATAAACTTCTAAAATTCTTGTTCTGGCTTTTTTTATAGATTCAATCATTTCATTTAAGTAAGATAAATATTTTTGTTCAACAACTAAATCTTCCAATTCTTTCACAACTCCTTCAATTTCTAAAAAAGAAGATAATGTACAACCAGAGGCGCAAATATGACCTCCACCATTATGAGTTATTGCTAATTTTGAAACATCATATCCTTTTTTACATCTAAATTCACATTTAATAAATCCATTTTCATCTTGAGCAAAACTAGCCCAAACAGGATAGTTTTTAATAGATGATAAATAATTAACCGTTTGTGAAGTTATATTAACTGTTTTATTATATTTTTTAATAGTATCGTTATCAAAATAAGTATAAACAACACCATTACGAATATTATATGAAGAATAAACAAGTTTTTTAATATCTAAATCTGATATATCACTTTCATATAAAATATCATAAATAGATTCTAAATCCGCGCCTGATTTAATTAAAATAGAAGCAACATTAAATTCGCTTGCACTTGGAGAATATAAGAATCTTCCCCCATCAGTAATTAAACCGAGCATCAATGAAGATGCACTTTTTTTATTAATTTTTAAATTCCAAAAAACAAATAAATTAGTTAGTATTTCCGTTGTTGAAACAGCATTCTCATCAACATAAGATATATTGCAAAATGAATTTGATTTAACATGATGATCTATATGAATCACTTCTTTAGCATTATTAAATCTTTTATCCTCTACTCTATCAGCAGTAGAACAATCTAAAACTATTGCAAGTGATGAATTAATTACTTCATCACTTACTTCATCCATATATCCTATTAAAGGAAACATTTTTTTAAATCCAGATCCTAAAGCATACACTTTTTTATCCTTGAAATTTTCTTCAATAAAATACTTTAATCCTAATTGTGATCCATAACAATCTCCATCAGGAAAAATATGACCAAAAATAGTTATAACATCATATTCTTTAATTTTATTTAAAATGATATTCTTCACAAAACAAAATCCTTAAAACTAAAATTTATTAATGCAGCCAAAGATTTTACATTTTTCTTCAACAACATTTGCAATACCTTTTTTACCAGGACCAATTATTTTACGTGGGTCATAAACATCACTATCATTTTTAACCACTTCTCTAACAATTTTTGTCCATGCTTGTTGAGATTCAGTATTAACATTAATTTTTGCAGTTCCTAAAGAAATTGAACGTTTAATTTGATCTTCTGGAATTCCACTTCCGCCATGAAGAACAAGTGGTACTCCACATGTTTTACCGATTAATTCCATTTCTTTAAATCCTAATTTTGGTTCACCTTTATATGGTCCATGTACAGATCCTAAAGCAGGTGCTAAGCAATCAATACCTGTTTCTTTAACCATACGTATACATTCATCAGGATCAGCGTACATTGTTTCTGCGATAACATCATCTTCTTGTCCACCAACTTTACCAAGTTCAGCTTCGACAGAAACTCCACGTAAATGAGCATAATCAACAACTTGTTTAACCATTGCAATATTTTCCTCTAATGGATGATGAGAGCCATCAATCATTACAGATGTAAAACCAGCATCAATCGCAGCTTTACACATTTCAAAACTACTACCATGATCTAAATGAAGTGCAACAGGAACAGTAATGTTATGATCGATAATTAAACCTCTAACAATACCAACAACTGTATTCCATCCACCCATATATTTACTTGCTCCTGCAGAAACTCCTAAAATAACAGGTGTTCTTAATTCTTCCGCTTTATCTAATATAGCTGATGTCCATTCAACATTATTAATGTTAAATTGACCAATCGCATACTTTCCTTCTTTTGCTACGATTAACATTTCTTTCATATTTACAAGTGCCATTATTTTATCCTCCTATAACATCCAGTAATTATTTTTCTTCAAATTCATCGAAGTCATCGTCTTCATCTTCTTCATCTTCATCATCATCTTCTTCGTCAGCTAATGATTCTTCTTCATCTTCATCAACGATTTCTTCTTCATCTTCATCATGATAAACATCATTCATATCAATATGAACTTTGTCAAATGTATAACTATCACGTAAGTCCCAAATATTATCACCTAAAGTAATAAAACGTCCATCCATAAATAAATTAGTATAGAATTTTGCCATTCTATTACTTGCTTCTTCTTCTGAATATCCTTGAACCAAACAAATTTCATTCCATAAATTTTGGAAATTCATAGGTCCAGTTGCTTTTAGCATGATATCATATGCTACATCTAAATTTGATTTTTCCATCTCGTTATCCTCCTACATTCTATCAGGTGCACTAACACCAATGAGATTTAAAGCATTTTTCATAACTTGTTTTGCTGCTTTTGCAAGTCCTAATCTACTTGAAGTAACTTCAATATTTTCTCTATCCACAATACGACAAACAGTATAGAATTCATGAATTAAGCTCGCTAATTTTTGAATATAATTAGTTAATTTATAGGGTGAACGCGTAAGTGCTGCGCCTACAACTTCTTTCGAGAAATCACCCATTACTTTCATTAAACTCTTTTCTGTTTCTGAAGTTAAATATTTACCAGTATCATCAATAGTAATGTCTTCATTTTGCTCTAATACCTTAGAAAGTCTAGCATGAGCATATTGAGCATAGAATACCGGATTTGATGAATCCATTTTTGAAACTAAATCCAAATCGAAATCCAAATGTGAAGATCCTGCACGTGAAACAAAGAAGTATCTTACTGCGTCAACACCAACCTCATCACATAATTCTCTCATAGAAACCGCATTGCCTGTTCTTTTAGACATCTTATATTCTTTTCCATCTTTAAACAAACGAACCATTTGGATTAGTTCAATTTCTAAAATATCAGGTGTATATCCAAGCATTTGAAGCGATGATTTCATACGGTTAATATAACCGTGATGATCCGCACCTAAACAATCAACTAGTAGACTAAATCCTCTAGAAATCTTGTCATAATGATATGCAATATCAGGTAATAAATATGTATAAGAACCATCAGTTTTAACTATTACTCTATCTTTATCATCACTAAAGTCAGTTGTTTTTAAAAATGTTGCACCTTCGTTTTCATAAATATAAGGTTTCATTTTATCTAAAACCATTTCAATTAAACCTGCTTTTCTAATATCTAATTCAGAAGTAAAAACATCAAAATTAACTCTAAACATCGTTAAATCTTTATTTAATTTAGCTAATTCTAATTCTGTACCACGCTTTTTTAAATATGTGAATGTTTCATCATTCATATTTAAAAACTTATCACCAAATTCATTTTTAATAATACGCGCTATATCTTTAATATCTTCACCATAATAACCATCTTCCGGCATCGATAATGAATTATCACCAAATTCTTCATGATATCTAACAAAAATCGATTTGGCTAAATTAGCTATTTGATTACCTGCATCGTTTACATAGAATTCTCTTGTAACATCATAGCCGATAAATGAATACATTCTACAAATAGAATCACCAAGTGCAGCTCCACGAGTATGCCCTAAATGTAAATCACCTGTAGGATTCGCGGAAACAAACTCAACATTAATTTTTTTACCTTCACCAACATTACTTCTACCATAATCATCTTTCTTTTCTAAAATAACTTTAATCAAAGAAGAAAGAGAATCTTGTTTAATAAAGAAATTAATAAATCCTGGCCCTGCAACTTCAACTTTTTCAACAAAATCTAAGGCTAATACATTAATTAATTCATTAGCGATTTGTTGAGGAGATTTTTTAAAAATTCTCGCAGATTGAAGTGCAATATTTGTTGCATAATCACCATGTGCTTTTTCTTTTGATCTTTCTATGATAATTTTATCCTCTGGAACATCCTGTCCCATCTTCAATAATGCTTCATGAATCGCGGCTTTTAATTTTTCCTCAATTGTTAACATTATTACCTCCTATTTCCATAAATATTTCAACTTTTGATAAGTAAGATGAACTGATTCCATCAATTATTTTATATTTAACATGAATAATATCTTTTTCAACTTTAAACGTATCATATTCAATATCAAACTTTGCATTCATTTTTTTTGATCCAATTTTTTTTGAAATAATCAAATTTCCTTTAGATTCTTTAAAAAAAGAAATTTCAACTTCAGTATCATTAAATACTTCACGAATCTTTTTTTCTTCTTCCGTTTTGATAAATACAAACATTTTACCATCAGTAGAATCAAATACAAACTTTCTATCATGATTGTTAATCAATATGCATTCATTACCAACATATTTAAGAATTGTAGTTTCTCCATCGATAGAAGTTGTCAAAGACTTCATCTTTGCTTTAATAGTTTCCATATCTTCTCCCGTAATGATATTACATTATATTGAATATTTTTTCAATATTTTTAACCTTTTTCATTAATACTATGTTTGCTTTTTTACT
>CAYVZF010000061.1:0-7604 GCA_964456095.1 uncultured Erysipelotrichaceae bacterium | reverse complement strand
ATAAATTTAAAGAAAGGAAAAGTACATATAAAGGATGATTATATAGTACTAGGAGATTATTTTATGATTTATCAAATTCAAAGAGGAACATATGATGCATATGGTTCTGATGCATTAAATATGGATAAAATTGTACAAATTTTAAAATATATTTCATATACATATGGATATACACCTATTAAAATACCAACATATGAACAAACAGAATTATTTTTAAGATCTGTTGGTGAATCAAGTGATATTGTTAACAAAGAGATGTTTTCTTTTGTTGATAAAGGTGGAAGATCTATTACTTTACGACCAGAATTAACTGCAGGTACAATGCGCGCGGTCGTTACAAATAAATTATATGCTTCCGATTTACCATTAAAATTACAATATTTTGGTAATGTTTTCCGTTATGAAAGACCTCAAGCAGGTAGATATAGAGAGTTTTCTCAATTCGGTGTAGAATGTGTTGGTGTGAATTCATTTTATAATGATGTTGAAACAATTTCTCTTGGTTATAATTCTTTAAAAATGTTAGGTTTTCCACATGTTATTTTAAAAATAAATACTTTAGGTGATGAAGAATCTAGAAATAGATATAAGGAAGCATTAAGAGAATACTTTAAAGATAAAATTGATAATATGTGTCCTGATTGTAAAAGAAGATTTGAAACCAATGTATTAAGAATATTAGATTGTAAAGTTGAAGAAGATAGAGAAATAATAAAAAATGCTCCAAAAATTAAAGATTATTTATCATCTGAAGCGAAAAACTATTTCGAAAATGTTTTAAATCTTTTAGATGAACAACAAATTGAATATGAATTGGATGATACTCTTGTTAGGGGACTTGATTATTATTCACAAGTAGTGTTTGAATATCATTTTATATCTAAAGATGGAACTAATTTAGGCGCGATTGGAGCAGGTGGTCATTATGATAAACTTCTTAGTGAAGTTGGTGGTCCTCGTCTTGAATCTGTTGGTTTTGCTTTTGGTATTGAAAGAATTAATACATTATTAAAAGAAATAGATACAGATAATTATGAAAAATCAAGTATTGATGCTTTTGTAATTCATCTTGGCGAAGAAACAAAACAATATGCATTTTTATTAACTCAAGAGTTACGAACAAGTGGATTTAAAGTTGATATGACTTTTGAGAATAAAAATATGGGAGCACAATTTAAATTAGCACTTAGAAAAAATGCTAAATTTGCGATAATAGTTGGTTCGGAAGAAATGGAAAATAATTCATTTAATGTTAAAAATCTATTAACTCAAGAACAAGTAAAAGTAAATATTGAAGAATTAGTAGATTATTTAGATAAAAATGTGGAGGAGTAAATTATGTCAAATAGAACTCATAATAATGGTGAATTAAGGTTAAGTGATGTTAATAAAGAAGTAACTTTAATAGGTTGGGTTGCTAAAAAAAGAAATCTTGGTTCACTTGTATTTATTGATTTAAGAGATAGATATGGTTATACACAAGTTGTTGTTAATGATTCTGATATTGTTAAAACAATTCGTAACGAATATATTATTGAAGTTACAGGTAAAGTAATTGAAAGAGAATCAAAGAATTTAAAATTACCTACTGGTGAAATAGAAGTTGTAGCTTCTTCTATCTCTATCGTTAACAGCGCTAAGCAACCACCATTTATTATCGCAGATGAAACAGATGCATTAGAAGATACAAGATTAAAATACCGTTATTTAGATTTACGTAGACCTAAGATGCAAAAATATTTATTTACTAGAAGTAAGATATGTTCTTCTACTAGAGAATATTTAAATAATTTAGACTTTATAGAAGTTGAAACACCTATTTTATGTTTATCATCTCCTGAAGGTGCTAGAGACTACTTAGTTCCTTCAAGAGTAAAAAAAGGCTCTTTTTATGCTTTGCCTCAATCACCTCAACTATTTAAACAATTATTAATGGTAAGTGGTTTTGAAAAGTATTATCAAATTGCTCGTTGCTTTAGGGATGAAGATTTACGTGCGGATAGACAACCAGATTTTACTCAAATTGATATTGAAACTTCTTTTATGAATCAAGATGAAATTTTCTCTTTATTAGAAGGATTAATATCTAAAATATTTAAAGATGTACAAGGTTATAATGTTGAATTGCCTTTAAGAAGAATTCCATATGTTACTGCGATTGATAAATATGGTAGTGATAAACCTGATACTAGATTTGCAATGCATTTAATTGATTTGATAGAACTAAATAGAATTGGTCCTGATTCCTTTAAAGAAAGTGAATCAATTAAAGGTATAGTTGTTAAAAACATAGCAAATAATGTTTCAAGAAAAGTTTTAGATAATTTATCTAATTTATCTAAAAAATATGGTATTAATTCTTATATATGCATTAAATATATTAATAATAAATTAGAAGGTAGTTTTACTAAATTCTTTGATGAAGATATTATCAATTTATTAATTAATAAATTAGAACTTGAAGATAATGATGTTATATTTATTGCAAATGGTAAATATAAATCAGTTACTACTTCTTTAGGTGCTTTAAGAAATTATTATGCAAAAGAACTTCATTTAATTAAAGAAGGAACACATGATTTATTATGGATTGTTGATTTCCCATTATTTCAAAAAGATGATGAAACAGGTAAATATTCATCAGAACATCATCCATTTACAAGACCTAGAGATTGTGATTTAGAATATTTAGATAGTGATCCATTAAAAGTATATGGTTCATGTTATGATATGGTAATTGATGGTTATGAAACCTTATCTGGATCTTTAAGAATTTATGATCAAAATATTCAACATAAAATATTTGAAATTTTAGGTTTATCAGAAGAAGAAATTAAAGCTAAATTTGGTTACTTTATTGATGCATTACAATATGGAACACCACCTCATGGAGGAGGAGCTTTTGGCTTAGATAGATTAACAATGATTTTATCAGGAACAGAAAACATTAGAGATGTAATTGCTTTTCCTAAAAATCTATCCGCAACATGTCCAATGTCAAATGCACCAATGCCAGTTGATAAAAAACAACTTGATGATTTAGGTATCAAAGTTGTAGACGAGGAGTAATGTTTATGAAGTTTTCCTCATATTCATTAAATAAAGAATTAGTTAAAGCTTTAAATGATTTAAATTATTTTGATTTAACAGAAGTGCAAGAAAAATCTCTTGCACCTCTTTTAAAAGGGAAGTCATTAATATGTAAAAGTGCAACTGGAAGTGGTAAAACACATGCTTATCTTGTTCCTTTAATACAAAATTTAGATTTATCTTTTAAAGGGGTCCAAAGTTTGATATTAGTCCCTACTACCGAACTTGCTATACAAGTAGGTAATTTTATTACAAGTTTAGAAAAAAAATATCATTATTTTCATGGAATTAGTTTAACTTCAATTAGAGAAAAAGATGAAGCTTTAGCTAAGTTAAATAATATTAATCTTCCTACTATCATTGTTGCTACACCTGGAAGAATTGAAGATATTTTCTTTAAATCAAAAAAATCTTTTACATATAAAATTAATACGATTGTATTTGATGAAGCAGATATGTTATTTGAAGATTCTTATATTGAATCTATTTATAGAATATATGATTATTTAAATCCTAAACAAGTCATGGTGTTTACCGCGACAATGAAAGAACATAGAATTGCAGACATAAAAAAAACACTCCATATTAATGAAATAATCGAAACAAAACAAATTCGTACGGCAGAAAATGTTAATCACATTTTACTTGATATAAGACATTTAGATAAAATTGATGCGCTTATTAAATATTTATCAATTGAAAAGCCATATTTTTGTTTAGTATTCTGTTCATCTAAAAAAGATATTGAAAAAGTATATGAGAAATTAAATGAATTAGGTATTAATTCATCAATTTTAACTGGGGGACTAGAATCAAGAGAACGTAAATCAATATTAAAAAAATTAGAAAACAATGAAATACATTTGCTTCTTGCAAGTGATGTAGCTTCAAGAGGAATTGATTTTAAAGATGTAAGTCATGTAATATCATTAGATATTCCTAAAGATTTAGATTATTATTATCATCGTGCAGGAAGGACTGGTAGATATAATAAAACTGGTACAAGTGTTTTATTTATAAATGAAAAAAATGTTCCAAAAATTAATAAATTAACATCTGTTGTAAGTTTTAAAAAGATGATTTTAAAAGAAGATTCTATTAAAGAAGTAAAAATTAAAAATAATTCTTCACATAAAAAAAATGAAGAATTAGCAAAAGAAATAAGGTTACAATTAAGAAAATCAAAATCAAAAATTAAACCTAATTATAAAAAGAAGAAAAGAATTGCTATTGAAAAAGCAAAAAAGATTCATAAGAAAAAAGTAATTAGACAAAATATAATTAATAGAAAAAGAAAAGGTGAAATGTAAAATTTTATAATTGTTTTCTATTTAGTTTTAAGTATTTTATTTAAAAGAAGTTCTGATTTATTATATGTTGAAATTGGAACTTCTTTTTTTAATTTTTTTAACAATATTTCTTTATTATTTATATCAATATATTCAATGTTGTTTTTTAAAAAAGTAATTATATTTTTTATTTCATCATCATTAAAAATAACATTATTCTTTTTAGCAAAAGTATAAAAAGAATCATTTGTTAAATTATAAATATATTGTTTAATAAGTTTTTTATCCATTATGTATCACCTATATAAATATATGAAATAATGTTATTTTAGATACTATTTTTTAATACTTAATATAAAATAGTTCTAAAAACAAAAAAATATTTTAAAATTTTAAATGTTTAATTGATTTTTTTTTTTTATTATGATAAGAAAAAAGTAAGAAGTAAAACATAATGAGGTGATTGAAATGTATAGTTTTTTATTATTTATTTTTAATTAAAGGAGGAACTTATGAAAATTAAAAAAATTAGTTTTATAGTATTTAGTTTTATAGTATTTAATTACAGTTATAACAGTTCAATTATGTACGATAAAATAACACAATCATCAATTAAAAAAGCACCTTATACAAAAGATTCGAATAATATTGCAAACAATGGTATTTATTTTATTAAAAATATTGGTAATTCTCAAATAATAGATATTCCCAATTCATCATATAATAGTGGTGTTAAACCAATATGTTATAATGCAAATTATTTTGCTAATCAAAGATTTATAATAACATATGAATTTGAAGATACATATAGAATTAAACCAATGTGCTCTCAAAATCTTGTGTTTGGAATAAGTAATAATGAATTAGTTTTAAAGGAAGAAGAATATAATGATACAGCATTATTTTTAGATAAGTTTAAATTTGTTAGATATGGAACTTCAAATTACTATTTTATTAAAGATTATTATGATAAATATTTGACATTGTCAAACAAAAATACCTCAAATAGTTCATCTTTAGTTGTTGAAGATAATATAGATAATTCTAATTTAGATTATTATTTATGGTTATTTGATGAAACCGATTCATTAAATGTTAATTGCGTTCAACAAGAAACAATAAATGGAAATTCATATAAGTATTTTAATATAAGATTACCATATAGTGTAAGTTATAAGATAGAAACAAATCAAAATGATGTTACAATTATACTATATGATAGTTCTGGTAATCAATTATGTCAAAATGTTGGTGGACAAAAGTATGTTATATATAATTTTACTAGAAATACTGATTATTCTGTAAGAATATATAATAATTCTACAAGTTCAAAAATAGTACAAATAAAATTGTATCCTTTAAAAACAATATTTATGTATGGAATTTATGATTATTATACACATAAACATGATAGAATTACGACTTTAAATAATACAAAAGAGTATTATGAAATGGCAGGTATTTATCCAATTGTATATTCTAATATAAAGGCTAATAGTCTATTATATTCTTTAGAAAATAATGCTATTAATAATTGGGTTCCATTAAATAGTGATTATATTGTTATAAGAAGTCATGGCTCATCTAATGGTTTTCAAACATATGATGGAATTAACATTAGTCAAATAACATATTCTCAAATTAATACTATGTCAAATGTAGATTTTGTTGCTTGGCTTCAATGTAATGGAGCATTTAATACAACTGGCAGTTATGTTACTAATTTATCAAGAGAGGCTGTAATTAAAGGTGCTAAATATTCTTTGGGGTTTAGAGGTACTATTTATACTAAATGTGCTGATACATATGCAACTGGATTAGCTGAAGCTTTTTCGTTGAATTATAGTCCACTTGATGCAATAAAATATGCACATGATTATACAAAATCAATTCATTGGATTTACTATTATAATAGTCAAACACTTTATAGTGACAATAAAATTTGGGATCCATATTGTTACTATAAGAATTCTTCGAATGAAATTGTTTATTCTATTGCTCATGTATATAATCCAGTTTCTTATTCTGATGATGGTGGTTATTTATCTAATGTTTCAAATAATAATAGTATTAATGATACTATTTATAGTACTTTAAATCAAAACAATAAATATATTGAAATTGATTATTTTAATAACAAAATTAAATTAATTAAAATGAATGGTATTTTTACTAATATTATGTATGATGAAAATACATACTTAAATGATTATGATGTAATATTTAAAAATACAAAAGATTATATTGATTCAAATAATTGTGTTATTTTAAAAGTTAATAATAATTATAAAGTTATTAGAGTAATTATTGATTCAAATAAGGATAGTTATTATTATGATTGTATTGAAAAGAAATATATTTCATCTGAGCAATTTATTAAATATTCTAACAATTTTGTTTCAATGCTAGATGTTATTTAATTTTATAATTTATTATTAGGAGGCGCTTTTATGAAAAAAAATAAAATCATAGGTATTATTTCATTAATAATTCCATCTATATTTGCAATATTATATGCATTAAATATAATTTTTTGGAATCAAAATAATATATTCTTATATTTACTATATGGTTCATTAATTATATCATCTATATTAATTTCAATAGGTGTATTTACTTCTAAAAAGAATTATTTTGTTGCATATATAAATTTATTGCCAGCAATATTTACAATATTTTTTTCAATATGGCAAATTATTTTAAGTAATAATCATGACTTATATCATAAATATTCTGATTTATTAGGTGGTGGAGTAATTAGCTTTTTCTTACAAATTTTATTAGTTTTAAGTAGTGGCATTTATTTAATTGTTACAAAAGGAGAAACATTAAAAAATAACATTAATATTAATAAAATAATAAGATTATTTGGATTAATAGGTTTAATTATATATACTATTCCGTTTATTCTTCTAATCCCGTCATATTTTATAAATGCATTATTGATATGGATTATTGCTTGGTTTATTTTACAAGGTTTATTAATAGGATATTTAATATTCTTGATTCTTTATAATAAATTATCTAACTTATATATTGCTATAAGAATTACATTATTATTATATATAATATCTTTAATATTAATGATTGTTTGCGAATTAAATAATTTTATTAATCCATTACTTTCTATAATTTATTGTGTATTTGGATTAATTACAATTATTTCTATTGCAATTGATTTATTCTTATTATTAAACACTAAAGAATAAATATTATAATTATTAA
>CAYVZF010000060.1:0-8258 GCA_964456095.1 uncultured Erysipelotrichaceae bacterium | reverse complement strand
AATAAAAAATGATATTTTTATCATTCATTGATTGATTAAAAAAAATATGTAATAATAAAAGGGATTTGAAAAATTCCTTTTTTTATATAAAAAAAGGATGTTTGGAGGTTACTATGAGTTATAACTTTGATGAAATAGAAAAAAAGTGGCAAAAATATTGGGAAGAAAATAAAACATATTATTGTGATACATATGATTTTTCAAAACCAAAATATTATGTTCTTGATATGTTTCCATACCCTTCAGGTGCAGGATTACATGTAGGACATCCAGAAGGGTACACTGCTTCTGATATTGTTTGCAGAATGAAAAGATTACAAGGATTTAATGTATTACATCCTATGGGATGGGATGCATTTGGTCTACCTGCTGAACAATTTGCAATTAAAACTGGTAAACATCCTGGTGGATTTACATTAGATAATATTAATAATTTCAGAAGACAAATTAAAATGTTAGGATTTTCATATGACTGGGAAAAAGAAATTTCAACCGCGGATCCTAAGTTTTATAAATGGACTCAATGGATCTTCACTTCTTTATATAAAGATGGACTTGCTATTAATAAAGAAATGCCTGTAAACTGGTGTGAAGAATTAGGTACAGTACTTGCAAATGATGAAGTAATTGATGGTAAATCTGAACGTGGTGGTTATCCTGTAGTAAGAATTAATAGAAAACAATGGGTATTAAAGATTACTGATTATGCTGAAAAGTTACTTGAAGGTCTTGATGAATTAGATTGGCCTTCATCTACAAAAGAAATACAAAAAAACTGGATTGGTAAATCTAAAGGTGCAAATATCAAATTTGTAATTGATGAAAATTATTCTTTTGATGTATATACTACTAGACCTGATACTTTATTTGGAGCAACATATTGTGTGTTAGCTCCTGAACATCCTTTAGTTGATAAGATTACTTCAAAAGAACAAAAAAAGTTTGTTGATGAATATAAAGCAAAATGTGCTTCAAAATCTGAATTAGAAAGAGGAGAATTAAATAAAGATAAAACAGGTGTATTTTTAGGAGCATATGCGATTAACCCTGCAAATAATAAAAGAATACCTATTTGGATTGGAGATTATGTTTTATATGGTTATGGTGAAGGAGCTGTTATGGCTTGTCCTGCACATGATGATAGAGATTATGAATTTGCAAAAAAATATAATTTACCAATTATTGAAGTATTAAGTGGAGGAGATATTTCTAACTCTGCATATACTCAAGATGGTCCTCATGTTAACAGTGGTTTTCTAGATGGATTATATATTAATGAAGCAAAAGAAAAAATGATTGAATATTTATCATCAATTAATAAAGGTGAAGCTAAAGTTCAATATAAATTAAGAGATTGGATTTTTGCTCGTCAAAGATATTGGGGAGAACCAATTCCTATTATTCATTATGAAAATGAAAGTGTTGCATTAAAAGATGAAGAATTACCATTAATTCTTCCAGAACTTGAAGATTATAAGCCAAAAGTAAGTGGTAAACCTCCACTTGAAAATAATCAAGAATGGGTTAATGTAAATGGTGGTAAAAGAGAAACAAACACTATGCCTGGAAGTGCGGGTTCATCATGGTATTATTTAAGATATATCGATCCAAATAATGAAAATGAAATTGCTTCGAAAGAATTATTAAAACACTGGATGCCTGTTGATTTATATATAGGTGGAGCGGAACATGCTGTTGGACATTTATTATATTCAAGATTTTGGAATAGATATTTATATGACAAAGGTATTACTACAACAAAAGAACCATTTAAAAAATTATTTCATCAAGGAATGATTTTAGGAGAAAATGGTTTAAAAATGTCTAAATCCTTAGGTAATGTTGTTAATCCAGATGATGTTTGTAAAACTTATGGTGCTGATTCATTAAGATTATATGAAATGTTTATGGGGCCTCTTGAAGCTAGTTTACCATGGTCAACAAATGGTTTAGAAGGCGCTAAAAGGTTTATTGAAAGAGTATATAGAATAATTGATGAAGAAGAATATTCTTATAAAATTGTAGATACTAATGATGGTAGTTTAGATTATATTTATAATTTAACAGTTAAAAAAGTAACAGAGGATTTTGAAAAATTAAGTTTTAACACTGCTATATCGCAAATGATGATTTTTATAAATGAAGTATATAAAGCTAAAACGATTTACAAAGATTATTTATTAGGCTTTATTAAAATGTTCTTCTGTATATGTCCTCATGTTGGTGAAGAACTATATAATAAATTAGGTTATGATGGAATTATCGATTATACATCATGGCCAACATATGATGAAAGTAAAACAGTTTTACAAGAAATTGAAATTGGTGTTCAAGTTAATGGTAAATTAAGAGGAACAATGAAAATTAATTTAGATTCAACCGAGGATGAAATAAAAGAAAAAGCATTATCTTTAGAATCTATAAAAAGACATATCGAAGGAAAAACAATTAGAAAAATTATTGTTATAAAAAATAGAATAGTTAATATAGTTGTTTCATAAATTCGACTTAATATTTAATATATATTTTCTATAATTTCTTTTGGTGATATATTATGATTCAAATTGAAATTATAGAAAATGTTATAGAAAAAGATTTTGTTGATGATGTTAATTATTTTTTAGAGAGATTAAATAATCATCAATTGATTGATATTAAGTTTAATTCTTTTGATAAAGATGATTTATCAATTTATCGAGCATTAATAATTTATATAATGGAGTGAAAATGAAAAAAAGATTATTATTAATATTATTATTTAGTCTTGTTTCATGTGGTAATGAAATGCCTTTTGATAAAGATTATGAAGATATCGCTAAAGCTTTATTATTAGATGACAATAAGTATATTAAATTAGAAAAAGAAGATAATTCAAATTACGATTATAAATTTGATTATTTAGATATTCGTATAAAAGCATATTATACTGAATTAAAAAGTGAGTATACATATGCATTTGTTTTAGTTCTTTCATATAAACAAACTAGAATTGATGATATTCGCTTATTAGGTGTTAGTAAAAATGATGAGAATAAAACATATGCTTATGTTGGTTTCAAAAATAATAAAATTGTTATTGATTCATATAATGATTCAAATAATTCAATTTATAAAGGTATTCAATTGTTTATTACTCCTTATAATAATGAATGTGTAACAAGATTTTATTTAGAAACTTCCTCATTTAGTGGAAGATATTTTGAAATTAATGATGTAAAGGAGATTAAAAGATGAATATAGTATTAGAACTATCTAATACATTATCAATTAGTGAAGATAGAGTTATTAAGGTAATAGATTTATTAAATGAAGGTAATACGGTACCATTTATTGCTAGATATCGTAAAGAAGTAACCGGCAATATGGATGATATTACTTTAAGAGCATTTGAAGAAAAATATAAATATTTATTATCATTTAAAGATAGGGAAGAAACAATAATTAAATCATTAAAAGAACAAGGTGTTTATTCGGATGAACTTGCTAAAAAAATTGATGAAGCAAAAACATTATCTGAACTAGAAGATTTATATTTACCATATAAACCAAAAAGAAAGACACGTGCTTCTATTGCAAAAGCTAAAGGTTTAGAAGATTTAGCTATTACAATACAAAAACAGCTACGTGTTAAAAATTTTGAAGAATATGTTAATTCATTTGTTTCTGATGAAGATAATAAAGCACATACATATCAAGAAGCCATTGATGGAGCAAAAGATATAATTGCAGAAAACATTTCTGATAATGCTGATTATAGAAAAGTTTTAAGAAAAAATACTTTTTTTGATGCGATTATTAAAACAGAGAAAATTAAAGATAATCATGTTTTCGAAATGTATTATGACTATCAAGAATCAGTTAGAAGAATTGCTTCTCATAGAATTCTTGCTATTAATCGTGGTGAAAAAGAAGGTATTTTAAGAGTAAAATTAATAGATCCTGTTGAAAGAAATATTGAATATTTAAAGAAAAAAATTATTCGTTTTGATACGTATAAAGATATCTTACAAGATTCAATAGAGGATTCTTATAAACGTTTACTTGCACCATCATTAGAAAACGAATTAAGAAATGAATTAACTTTAAAAGCAGAAGATGGAGCACTTTATATTTTTAAAGCAAATACAAGAGAATTATTAATGGAGTCTCCTATTAAAGGTAAAACGATATTAGGATTTGATCCGGCATTTAGAACTGGTTGTAAATTAGCAGTTGTTAATGAATATGGTGATGTTTTATATACTGGTGTTATTTATCCAACTGCACCACAAAATAAAGTAGAAGAAGCTAAAAAAACAATTTTATCTTTAATTAAAAAATATAATATAGATTTAGTTTCTTTAGGTAATGGTACAGCTTCAAGAGAATCTGAAGCATTCTTAAAAGATACTCTAGTCGAAACAGGTGTGGATTATGTTATTACAGATGAATCTGGTGCATCTGTTTATTCTGCATCAAAATTAGGTAGTGAAGAATTTCCTGAATTTGATGTTGCATTAAGAAGCGCAGTTTCTATGGCAAGAAGAATTCAAGATCCTTTATGTGAACTTGTAAAAATTCCACCTAAATCAATGGGTGTTGGTCAATATCAACATGATATGAACCAAAAACGCTTAGAAGAAACGTTGTCGAATGTTGTTGAAGACTGTGTTAATAGAGTTGGTGTTAATTTAAATAATGCTTCTAAATCATTATTAAGTTATGTTTCAGGTGTTTCTTCGTCTCTCGCGGATAATATATTACTTTATAAAAAAGAAAATGGTTCATTTAAATCACGTGAAGAATTATTAAAAGTTAAGAAACTAGGCCCTAAAGCATTTGAACAATGTGCGGGTTTCTTAAGAATTGATGATGGAATTAATCCGTTTGATAACACTGGAATACATCCTGAAAATTATGAAACCGCTAAAAAAATATTAAAGTCACTTAATTTAAATGAAAAAGATTTAGGAAGCGATATATTAATTGATAAATTAAATAATATAGATGTAAGTGAATTAATAAAAGAATTAAATGTTGGTGAATTAACTTTACTTGATATTATTGAAGAATTAAAAAAACCTGGAAGAGATGTAAGAGATTTATCAATTAAAGCTACTTTAAAACATGATATAACTGATATTAAAGACTTAAAAATAGGTATGATACTTGAAGGAACAGTAAGAAATATAATGGATTTTGGTATTTTTGTTGATATTGGTGTACATCAAGATGGTTTAGTTCATATTTCTGAAATATCAAATAATAGAATTAAACATCCACTTGATGTTGTTTCATTACATCAAATTGTAAAAGTGAAAGTCATTAATGTTGATGTTGAAAAAAGAAGAATATCATTATCAATGAAGGAAGTATAATATATGGAAGTAACAAAGAAAAAAAGAATTATTTATTTTTCAATTTATTTATTTGTATTTTTAGGATTACTTTTAGTTGCCTCATTATTTGATTTACAAATTTCAAAAATACTAACTAGTGGTTCATTAAACGTTAATCAGTATTATTCTGATAATATTATAGGTAATATTATTGAAATAATTGGTAGTTTTCCAATCTTTATTGCGCTTTTTATTGCTACAATAATTATGAGTAATGATTACTTAAAAAGAGAAGGTAAGATTAAATATGTAAGCATAATATATTTTATATGTAGTATTATTGATTTAACTTGGTTTTTTAAAGATACAGTAAAATATGCATCAAGAATTTATGGTTTTGAATCGATTAATGATAAGACATGGATGTTTGCTATCTATATATTCTTCGCCTCTATTTTATCTTTTGTTTTTCATTATTTATATTATAAATATAATAAATTTGATAATAATAAATTAAAAAAATTTGCGTATGTTATTTTTGCTTGTGCTATATTTCATTTATTATTAGAAGTAATTAAAAATCCAGTAGGTAGAATGCGCTTTAGAGCGATGAATAGTATTAATGATTTTTCATATTTTACTAATTGGTATCAAATTAGTTCTGCAAAAAAAGATTTAAGTAGTTTAGAATTAATAAAAGATTCATTTAAATCATTTCCATCAGGTCATACTCATGCTGCAGGATTTAGTTATTTATTAATTTGTCTTCCTGATTTATTTGAAAAATTCAATAATAAAAAATATAGAATTATTTCATATATAATTCCAATTGTATTTACAGGATTTGTTGCATTTTATCGTATTAGAGTAGGTGCTCATTTTATGTCTGATGTATTAGTCGGGGGAACACTTAGTTTTACTACAGTATCTATATTTAGATATGTATTTATTTTAAAAAATAAAAAATCAAATAATTAATATTTTATAGGAATTAGAAACTTTATCAATCTAGTTCCTTTTTTAATACTTGCTTGTATCAATAAATTAGTAAGTAAAAATGATAATAATTTAATATTTTTTTATAAATAAATGGATAAAAATAATAAAACTCGCTCCGAATTTGTTATAAAAGTATTGTAAACTCGCTCCGAATTTGTTATAAAAGTATTGTAAACTCGCTCCGAATTTGTTAATGAGCGAATTAATTTATTATATATAGGGTGATATTAATGTATTTTAAAAGAAAAATTGATTCATATTTATCTAACTGGTTTGTTAAAAAAAATAAATCTCCTCTTTTAATTGTTGGAATTCGACAATGTGGTAAAACAAAAAGTGTAGTTGAATTTGCTAAAAGAAATAATCTTCAATTAATAGAAATTAATTTTTGGACTAATCCTGAATATTGTTCGGATTTTGATGGTGCATTAGATGTAGATACATTAATATCTAATATTTCTTTAAGATTTCCTAATATTAATATTAATCCAAAAAATTCAATAATTTTTTTTGATGAAATTCAAGAATGCCCTAGAGCAAGATTATCTTTTAAAAATTTTGAAAAAGATGGAAGATATAATGTTATTGGAAGTGGTTCATATTTAGGTATCAACGGATATATTAAGAATGATAGTACACCTGTTCCAACAGGATATGAAGATGTCTATAATATGAAAACAATGGATTTTGAGGAATTTTTATATGCACTTGGTTATAGTGATGAACATATTAATAAGTTGATTGATTATTTTTATAAAAAAGAACCGATTCCTAATAATATTAATGAGTTATATAAAAATTTATTTTTAAAATATGCTTGTATTGGTGGATTCCCAAAAGTAATTAAAGAATATGTTGAAACAAAAAATTTATTATCTGCATTTAAAATACTTAATGATACCATTTTTGATATGAAAGCTGATTTTGGAAGAAGAAAAGCAAAAAATGGTGATTTAATTTTTAAACCATCTGAAGTTTCAAGAATACAGAATGTTTTTGATTTGATTCCTACTTTTTTATCAAAAGAAAATAAAAGATTTATTGTTTCAAAAATATCAAATGGTTCAAGTTATGAGAAAAAAGATGCTATAGAATATTTAAGTCAAGCACATATTGTTTCAAAAGTTCATAATATACATATAACATCACTTCCATTAAATGGCGAAAAAATCGAATCTCAATTTAAACTTTTTCCAGAAGATATTGGTATTGTTACTTCAATGTATGGAATTGATACAATTATAGCAATAAATAAGGGAAATTTAGGTCAAGGTAAAGGTGCATTATTTGAAGCATTAGTATTCGATTCTCTTAATAAAGCAAATGTTGATACATATTATTTTGCAAAAGAAAGTGGATTAGAAATTGATTTTGTTATTTCTTATAATGGTTATGTTACTTTAGTTGAATCAAAAGCTAAAACTGGTAATACTAAAGCTAGTAAAACTGTTATGAATAATATAACTCATTATGGTAAAACAAAATTGATAAAAATTGGTGATTATAATATATCTCAAGAAGGCGATATTATAACTATGCCTCATTATTTAACTTTTGTTTTAGGTAAATTAAAATATGATATTTAATTTTATTCTTTTATTTAACTATTATAGATAATTAACACAATTCATTAATATTTATAAATATTAATTGAATTTATTACTTTTTTTTGATTATAATAAAAATGTTCGATGAATTAGCAAATCGTATTTATTAGCTTGATAGAGAGACTTGGTTTGGTGAAACAAGTTACAGTAAATATCGAGTAGACACTAAGGAGAATAAAGTGAAAACTTTCGGTGAAACCGTTATCTTCAAATAAGTGCACAATTATTGTGAATTAAGGTGGTACCGCGTGTAATGCGTCCTTAAAGGTACTTTTTTTATTGAAAGCTAACTATTAAAGAATCAAGTAAAAAATAGTTAATTTTATAAAAAGTG
>CAYVZF010000059.1:0-8293 GCA_964456095.1 uncultured Erysipelotrichaceae bacterium | reverse complement strand
CCTTGACGTCCAGAACGTCCTCTTAATTGGTTATCAATACGACGTGATTCATGTCTTTCTGTACCGATGACACAAAGTCCTGCAGCATGTTTTACTTCATCAGTATCTTTAATATCTAAAACTCCAGGGCCAAGTTTAATATCAGTACCTCTACCTGCCATATTAGTTGCAACTGTGATTGAACCAATTTCACCAGCGTGTTCAATAATATGTGCTTCACGTTCATGGTTTTTAGCATTTAATACTTCGTGTAATAATCCTTCTTTTTGTAATAAATCAGAAAGGAATTCAGATCTTTCAACAGATACTGTACCAATTAATATCGGTTGTCCTAAAGCATGTCTTTTCTTAATTTCATCAAGTATTGCTTTATATTTAGCTTTTTCATTACCATAAACCATATCAATATCATCATATCTAATAACTGGTTTATTTGTTGGAACACAAGTAACATCCATTTTATAGATTTCTCTAAATTCTTCTTCTTCTGTTTTTGCAGTACCTGTCATACCCGCGATTTTATTGTATAGTCCAAAGAAGTTTTGGTATGTAATTGTTGCCATTGTAATTGTTTCTTGTTTGATTTTAACATTTTCTTTTGCTTGTAAAGCTTGTTGTAAACCGTCAGAATATTCTCTGCCTTTTAAAACACGACCTGTAAAAGCATCGATAAGTAATACTTCATCATCTTTAACCATATATTCAACACCACGTTTCATAATATAGTTTGCTTTTAATGCTTGTGTTATTCTATGAACTAAATCTGCATTTGCAGGATTTGATGAGTCATATATATTTTTAATACCAAACGCTCTTTCGGCTGCATCAACACCAGCATCGGTTAAAGAACATGTTTTTGTTTCAATGTCAATAGTGAAATCTTTATCTTTTTTTAATGATTTACAGAATCTATCAGCAAATTGATATGTAGATGCTGATGCTCTTTCACCACCAGAAATAATAAGTGGAGTACGAGATTCATCGATTAAAATCGAGTCAGCTTCATCAACAATTGCATAATTCAAGCCTCTTAAAACTCTTCTAGATGTTGATTGGGCCATATTATCTCTTAAATAGTCAAAGCCTAATTCAGAATTTGTTGTATATGTAATATCTGCATTATATGCGTCTTGTTTACCTTTAACATCTTTTTCTCTTAAGTTAACTCCAACAGTTAATCCTAAGAAATTAAAGATTAAACCCATATTTTCAGCATCACGAGACGCTAAATATTCATTAACAGTAACAATGTGAACGCCTTTACCTTCAAGTGCATTTAAATATGCAGGCATAGTTTCAGTAAGTGTTTTACCTTCACCTGTTTTCATTTCTGCAACATCGCCTTTATGAAGAACAATACCACCCATAACTTGAACTTTAAAAGGGAACTCTCCACGTACACGACGTGATACTTCTCTAACAACCGCGAAAGCCTCTACTAGAATATCATCAAGCGTTTTACCATTTGCTAACAATTCTTTAAAATAAGGCGTTTTAGCTTTTAATTCATCATCGCTTAGTTTAGCCATTTCATCTTCTAAAGCTAAAACCATATTTGCTTGTCTTTCAATCTTTTTTAATCTTCTTTTATCGATCATCAATAACTTGTCTATAAAACTCATTGTTAATCATCCTTTCTTATTTTCTAAATCCTAAATATTATACAATATTTAAGGTCTTTAAAAAAGCAAAAGTTAGTAATATAAAAATAAACGTAAATTTTAAAAATCCTATCAAACACAATAAGTGTTAAATAGGATATTTTTTAGATATTATAATATTTTTTTATCAATTAGTTCTCTTCTTAAAGAATCAGCAAGATCATAATTTTTTTCTTCTCTTGCTTTATCAAATTTATTAAGCAACGCTTTATCTTCATCAGTAAGAATAATTTCATCAAATACTAAACCTAAAATATCAAACATTGTATGTAAAATTTGATATTTTTTATTTAATTCGTCAATATTTTTTTCTTTATTTCTTAATAAAATGTTACTTTCTTTTATTTCTCTATATACTTCACTTAATGCATTCGCGGTATTCAAATCATCACTAAGCGCTTCAATAAATTTTTCCATTGACAAATCATCTTTAGTTAACAATTCCTTATTCAATTCACCTATTCTTTGAATATTAATTGATACTTTATTCAATGTAGAAGACATTTTTTCTAAATCTTTTTTTGCAACATCTACTAATTCATTAGAAAAATTAACGGGTGCTCTATAATGTGTATTTAATAATAAATATCTTACAGTATTGCCACCATATAAATTAATATAATCATTAGCAAGTATAACATTTCCTAATGATTTCGACATTTTTATATTATCAACATTAATAAATCCATTATGCATCCATGTATGAGCAATTTTATGACCATAATATGCTTCTTCTTGAGCAATTTCGTTTTCGTGATGTGGAAATTTTAAGTCAAATCCACCACCATGAATATCGATTTTACCACCTTCTATTAACGAATTAATCATAACAACACATTCAGAATGCCAACCTGGTCTCCCTTTTCCCCAAGGTGAATCAAATTTTATTCCATCATCATTTGTTATTTTCCATAATGCAAAATCAAGTGGACTTTCTTTTGATGAATTAACCTCTATTCGTGCTCCTTCTAAAAGATCATCTATCTTCATATTTGATAAACAACCATAATCATTTATTTTAGAAACTCTAAAGTAAACATCACCATCACTAGAAACATATGCATAATCTTTTTTTACTAATGTATCGATAAAATCTATTATTTTATCCATTGTTTCTGTTACACGAGGTTGATATGTTGGTTTAAGTGAATTAACACCTATACGCGCTTCTTCAAATGCTTTAATATACTTTTCTGCGATTTCTTTTTCACTTACACCTTCGATTTTAGCTTGCTTAATAATTTTATCATCAATATCTGTAAAATTTGAAATAAATGTTACATCATATCCTTTAAAAAGTAATAATCTTCTTAATACATCAAAAACAACAACTGGTCTTAAATTACCAACATGTACATAATTATATACAGTTGGTCCACATACATAGCAAGATACTTTCCCTTCTCTTAGTGGGATAAATTCTTCAATTTTATTAGTCAAAGAATTATATAATCTTATTGCCATATTAAATGCTAACTCCTACTACTTCATCAACAGGAAGAGCAAAAACAATAGCGTTTGCTTCAGATGATACTCCGCATTCAGATGATATCGCCTTCATTATCTTTTCTTTATCTAAAGCAGAAACTAAAATCAATATAATTTCTTTTTCAGGTTGTACATCAACGTTAATAAAATGCGTTACTTCTTCAGGTGCAGTTCCACGTGCTTTAAAAATTGTTCCGCCACGTGCTCCCGCTTTTCTAGCACATTCCATTATTTTTTCTCCTGTTCCTCTAATACATATTGTAAAAATCACAAATTGTTTATCTGAGTTTTTCATATTATGACTCCTTCCTACAAATCTCTCTAATTGCTTTAATAGACGCAATTGAATCTAATGTTACTGTAAAAGCTATTCCTTTTCTACCACCAACGAATTCTTTATCATTATTCAAGAAATTAAGAACATCTGGTATTCTAGCAGAATCTACTACTGCAAAAATTAAATCTTTTTCCGTTTCTCCAATTCCTAAGAAATCTAGAACTTCCTTATTAGCGGTTCCTTTACCACGTACAAGATTACAATAATATACGCCATAATTTGAAAGAACATCTATAAGTTTAATTCCTTTATTTCCATTTGTAATAATTACTAATAATTTCATTCCTTCAGGAATATATCCTTCGACTTTGTTTTTCATAATTACCTACTTTCTTTTTACACTCTTTTTAAATGTAATAATAACATCGTCAGCTTCATCATGAGTGACAAGTTTTTTCATTGCTCTTTCTAACTTCATAGTCTTTAACTTATAATTAAAACCTACTAATTGAATAGTAATAAGTGGAGCCATAGCAACAAATGCAACAACACCAAATGAATTAATTGTAGCAATCGTAGGATCACTTGCATATAAAGTAGCACACACTCCCATTGATAATGGTAAGATGAAAGTTGACGTTAATGGTCCAGATGCAACTCCTCCTGAATCAAATGCAATTGACGAGAAAAAATCTGGCACAAAAAACATTAATATTAATGATAGTGCATATCCTGGAACAATAAACCACCAAATAGAAATATTCCATATTATTCTAACCATTGATAACGCAATCGAAATTCCTACACCAATTGCAAGAGAGAATAATATCTTATTTCTGTTAATTGAACCATTTGTAATATCTTCTACTTGTTTTGTTAAAACATGAACTGATGGTTCAGCAAGAACAACTACAAATCCGATAATCGCCCCTAATGGAATCAATAAATATATTATATTTGAAGAAGCAAATGTGTTTCCCATATATGTACCAACATTCATAAATCCAAATGTTGCACCTGATAAAAATAACACTAGGCCAACATATGTTATTAAAAGTCCTACAAATATACGTACTAATGATTTAATATCGATTTTTAATAAAAATGTTTGATAAATAGTAAATAGTACTGCGATTAATAATATTGGTAGTCCAACATTTTTAAACTCTTCAACTAAATCAGTTCCAATCAATCTAAACATGTCTGGAAAGTTATTAATAACATTTGTGGTAGTATTAATAACATTGCTTCCACCATCTTCCGTTTGTATGCAAGTACCACTGCTAAGTGCAGCCATAGCAACTTTTAAAATCAAAATTGCTAGAATTGGCCCCATAGAGCAAATAGCTACTGTTCCAAAATTATCATCAAAATTATCATCATTTTTCTTTTTTGTTCTAGATGATATTCCAAGGCCAAACGCAAGTAAGAATGGTACGGTAATCGGTCCTGTTGTAACTCCTCCTGAATCAAATGCAAGTGGAACAAATGATTCATCAACAAAATGCATCAATATAGCAACTGCAAAAATAAGCAAATATCCAATAATTAATAATCCTTTTAGTTTAACTTTATAAACAACTCTCCAAGTAGAAATCATCAAACAAAGTCCAACACCCGCTCCAACGGTTAAAATCAAAACCCATTTATTTAATGATGGGAATTTTTCTGCTAGAACCATCAAATCGGGCTCAGCAATTGTAATCAAAAATCCAACAAGAAATGAACTACCAAGAAGTAAAATTAAATTCTTCTTTGTCATTAATTTTTCACCAAGATTTTTTCCCATAGGAATCATTGAAATGTCCGCACCAAGTGAAAATAATGTTACACCAAATACTAAAAATATAAACCCAATAATGAATAGTAAAAAATCATAAATTGGCATATGCAAGAAAGTGAAGTTTAAAATTATAATCAATATAGTTACTGGTAAAGTACTAATAAGTGATTCTTTAAATTTATCAAATAACAATTTTGTCATATAATAATTACCTCCTTTTATTTAACATTTTGTATTTTCATATCTTCTTCTTTTGCAATTATATCAAGAATAGCATTAGAATCTTCAGCTTTTGAATAAATAATATTAAAATCAATAGTTTTTTCTTTGAAATTTCTATCTAATTCAACAAGCATAATAGGATCGTTCTTATAATATATAATATATGAACTATGATCCCTTTCATATTCAATAGCTATTTTTTCATATTTAGCAAGTAATTCAGCCTCCATAGAGGAATTTGAAGCAGGAGTTTCATCCATCATATATCTTAAATCTAATGCATAATCTCTATCACAGACTATCATTTTATATTCACCTATTTCTTTATCCTCTAATTCTTTTTTTTCTTCTTTTAAAACATAGATAAAACACAAAATAATTAAAATCAAACAAATAAAAGTGCTAAAAAAAGCTACTTTGTTAGAAAAAGAATTAACATTAAATAAAAAACTTATAAAAGACACAACAAAGCATATAAATACAAGAATAGATAAGCATAGTAATATTTTACTTTTTTTCTTCATTTTATATAATCCTTATATAGTTTTCTTTTCTTGGCTTATCAGCTATTTCATTATTACTTCTATAACCAATTGCACATGTACCAATAGTAATTTGGTCATCACTTAATTTTAATACGTTCTTTTTAAAATTATTACCTTCTTCTGTTGCAAAATAATCATGCAAGCAATTAATCCAGCAAGTATCGATTCCAAGTGATGTTGCCGCGATAAACATATTTTCTAAAACACAGCTACCATCTTGTATTGGACATCTTGAATTTTTATCTGCCACAACAATAGCGATTGTTCTAGCTCCATATAAAGGATCTTTACCGATAAAATCTTTCAATTTATTTCTTAAATCATTTAAAACATCTTCGTTTTCAATGCAAATAATACTTGCAGATTGTTTATTTAATGCACTCGGTGCTTTAGTACCCGCATCAAGAATTTCTTTAACTATATCACTTGGTACTTTTTTGTCTAGAAAAGCTTTACAACTTCTTCTTTTATTAATAGTTTCTATTGTTTGATTCATAACGTTCCTTTCACTTTTTATGTCTTTAAATTAATTATAATGCTTTTTTAAGTAATAAAAAAGTAAAAAATCGCCTAACATTCTATGATTTAGACGATTTTTTCTTATTTGTACAATTAATTTTTATAGTATCTATTTAAGCATTACAATTGTTAATTACTTTTACACTTTCATTAACAAGTTTTTTGGGTTCTACTTCTTTGATAGCAATAAATTTATTACTATATTTTGTAGGAATATCTTTTGTAGATAAAAAACAAATATAATTATTTTTAAAATGAAATTGAAGCGAGTACTTTTTTATAGTATTTAAAAAATCCTCATTTATGTTTTCTAAAACAAAAATAATATTATGAAAAGGGTCATAATCTATATGTTCGTTTTTTAAAGAATAGTTTTCAACATCTACATATCCCTTTAAGCCTTTAGCAATATTAATAGCGATATTTTTTGTTAAATCAGATGAATAAAAAATAAGACTTCTTATAATCATTTTTTGTATTCTTTTAAATAATTAACGACGTCATAATTTTTGTTCGCGTAATTATAAAAATATTTACAGAATCCTTCACTAGAAATAACAGCATTAACTATTTCACTATCTAATTCACTGATAATATCAATTAAAGGTCTATATGTAACTTCTTTTACTGAATCTAATATCTTTTTATTTCTTTGTTCTGGTATCGCTCTTTCTTTTGGATAGCCTTGTCCTCTTTCACCTGTAAATAATTTTTCAAAAATATATTCTAAATTAATTTCTGCACCCCATCCAAAGCCTTTAGCAAATGGGAGCGCAATAGCGTTGCCATTATTAATTTGGCCAAACATGTATGCGTCAGATGGATCAACCACATATCCACATAAGACATTCGGGAAAGAATTACATGCAAGCATTGCACCTTCTCCTGTACCACATCCTGTGACAACAAAATCACATGCGCCGCAAGTAAGAAGAACACTTGCCATCAAACCAACTTGTACATATGTTAATTGGTTTTCATTTTCCATACCATACATACCATAATTAATCACTTCGTGTCCTAATGGTTCAACAACCTTTCTTAAAGATGCTTCAACAATTTTATTTTTTGCTGCTTGCGAATTTTCCATAATTAATGCAATTTTCATAAAATTCCTCCTTTTTTTGCAATCATTTTATTCTTTAATAAATAATTAATAAGTTCATTTAATGCTCTACTTCGATGTGATACAGAATTCTTTTCATCATTTGTAGCATCGCCAAATGTTTTCTTTAACTCATTACTATAAAAAATCGGATCATATGCAAAACCATTATCTCCAGATGGCGATACTATAACTCCATCAACTTTACCTTTAAAAAATATTGGTTTATCAAACACATTATACAAACATAAAACTGTATTAAATTCAGCAGATTTATCATCAAACTCATTTAATCTATCTATTATTTCTTTTCTTTTTTCATCATAACTACTATTTTCCATAAATCTAGCAGAATACACTCCGGGAAATCCATTTAAAGATTTAATAACTAAACCGGAATCGTCACTTATAATCGGTAAATCAACAAAATCAGAAATTGCTTTTGCTTTAATCAATGCATTATCTTCAAACGTCAATCCATCTTCAACAGGATTACAAACAATTGATGCTTCATTTAACGATACTATATCAACATCATATGGTTTAAACATCGTTTTGAATTCATCAATTTTATGTTTATTATTTGTTGCTAAAATAATTTTTTTTATCATAAGTTGCCTCCTTAAATATCTTATAATATTTTAAAAATTAAAGCATTAAAAATACAATAATAAATATTTTATTTTTGTTACA
>CAYVZF010000058.1:0-8543 GCA_964456095.1 uncultured Erysipelotrichaceae bacterium | reverse complement strand
ACTATATATCTATTTATTAAAAAAATAAGAAAATGCATTTTTTTATTTGACATAACATATACTATCTTGTAAAATGACTGAGTAAATAAATCTTGGAAAGAAGAGGCGCCCGCTTCTCACCGGATTGAAATTAATCAATCGGTAAATGCCATAGAACTTAAATTAAGTACTATCAATGGGCGCATCTCTTGCGTCCATTTTATTTTTCAAGGAGGAGTTATTATTATCGACAACAACAAAAAAGTCAACCGTAATGGTGATGACTTAGTGAATACTGACATTCGCTTCCCTAACGTACTTGTTATCGGCCCTGAAGGTGAATCACTTGGTGTTATGCCAAGATTAAGAGCCCTTCAATTAGCGGAAACATACAATTTAGATTTACTTTGTGTAGCTAAAGATGCAAAAGTACCAGTATGTAAAATTATTGACTACGGAAAACATCGTTATGCTCAACAAAAGAAAGCTAAAGAGGCTAAAAAGAATCAAAAGATTATTGAAACTAAAGAAGTTCAATTATCCCCAACAATTGGAATGCATGATTTAGAAACAAAACTAAGACACGCAAGTAAATTCTTAGATGGTGGAGATAAAGTAAAAGTTACAATGAGATTCAAGGGAAGACAATTATCACACATAGAAGTCGGTGAAAATGTCATAAACACATTTATTGAACGTTTAGCAGATAAATGTATAGTTGAAAAGCCAGCGGTGCTTGACAAAAGAACTCTTACCGTCATCTTAGCGTCAAAGACAAAAAAATAGGAGGAACAAAAGATGCCAAAAATGAAATCAAAAAAAGCTCTTATGAAAAGAATAAGAGTAACTGGTTCTGGTAAATTAAAGAGATCATCATCTCATATTTCTCACTTGAGCCATAACAAAACACACAAACAAATTCGTCATTTAAGAAAAGCTAGCTTAGTCTCTAAAGGTGATCAAAAGAGAGTTGCTCAGCTAATTCAACAATAAGGAGGTAAAGACTAATGAGAGTAAAAGGTGGAACAGTCACACGTGCTAGAAGAAAAAAAGTTTTAAAAAGAGCAAAAGGTTACTTTGGTTCAAAACATCTTCTTTATAAGACAGCTCATGAACAAGTCATGCACTCTATGCATTATGCATATGTAAGTAGAAGATTAATCAAAAGAGACTATAGAAAATTATGGATCGTTCGTATTAATGCTGCTTGCCGTAACTATGGAATCAATTATTCAACATTAATTCATGGATTAAAATTAGCAAACATTAACATGAATAGAAAAATGATCTCTGAAATGGCTATTACTGATGAAAAAGCATTTGGAGAATTAGTCGAAGTTGCTAAAAACGCACTTGCTAAATAATTTAAATTATTAAAAAAAGTGGTAAATTAGATGCCACTTTTTTTATGCACTTTTATCATTTTTATTTTTAATTTTATAATTAACATAAACTACAAATAATATAACTATAATAATCGAAGAAGTCAAAAATCCAGAATAATCAATTAAAACATCTTTGAAAGAATTGAATCTATTAGGGGCAAATATTTGTATTATTTCAGTAAGTCCTGCGATTAAAAAACCAGAAATAAAATTAATTGAAATTGGATATACTTTCTTCTTTTTTTCTAAAAATAATAACCAAGTAAATGAAGAAAAAATACCAAGTACCAAAAATGCTCCATAATGACCAATGCTTTTTCTAATAAACAAAAAGAAATTCTTTAAATCGGTAATAAAATCTTGTCTTTTAATTTCTAACATGATTGTTATTTCAATTGGTTCATTATAGTTATCATTACATACTGCTTTTATTTCAGTTTTACCGACACTAATAGGTGTAATTGTTCCATCACTTCCAATTGTAGCAACTTCATTATTAGATGAAGTATAAGTTACTACTTTATATGTTGACTTATCATCAAAATTAATTTTAAAAGAACCACTTATCCCATTTACCATAGAATATGTATTAGACTCTTCATCATAATCAATACATTCAGTTTTAAATGGTGTTTTATCATTAACTTTAATAAAATTAATAATCTTTAATTCTAATTCTTTTTCAATTTTTGAGTATTCTTCAATTATTTTAATTTTACATTCACCAGTTTTTAATGCTTTAATGTTTCCATCACCATCAATTTTTATTAAATCATTAGATGGCTTATAAATTAACTTACTAATTGTTGGATCATTATCAAATCTAATATCCAAATGATAATTATTATTAATATATAATGTAGTAACCTCATTATTATTTTCATCATATAAATTATATGAAAAGTCATTAATATATTTATGATTAAAATTAAATCTAATTATCTTTTTTAATTCATAACACTTCTTATTATCTAATAAAGGGATTATTGATATTTCAATATTATTACACTTATTTATAGAATGTATTTCTATTTTTTTATCATAGTAATTATAAGATAAATCAATAGAATTATTCGATTCGATATAATAAGATTGTTCGCTATTACTATCTAAAATATATAATAATTTCATTTCATTAATATCAATATCATTTATTTCATCATTTATTAAACTGTTATTTTCATCATATATATTAAATTCATCAATAATATTAATATCAATAGTTTTATATATACCTGAATCTTTATGAATAACATACAGTTTTGTATTACCGATTCTAGAAAATATAATGTTATTATTACTATCAATATCACCATATGATGAATCATATAATTCATATTTTATATTCGTATCATTTGGTATTTTAGGATTCCAGTTATTAATAGTAATTAATTCACTTAATGATACTCTTTTATCTTTATAAAAGTTAAGAGAATCAACATTTAAAATAAAATCTTCAGTTTCATTATCTACTTTATTTATAACTGATAATTCTTTCTCTTTTTTTATATTATTAATTATTACACTAATAATACAATTACCTTCTTTCAAAGCATTAATTTTTCCAAATTCATCTACTGTTGCCACTTGATTATCGGAACTATTATACTTTATAGAGTCATAAGAAGCATATTTAGGAGATATATTAATTATATTAATATCAGAGTTAGTTCCTAAAACAAGAGAATCAATAAAATCTATATCATAGTTATTAACACTAGGATTACTTTTTACTTCAATTTCACACAAAGTTCTAATAGAATCATTATACTTAGATATTACTTCTACATTACATTTCCCAATATTAATACCTTTTATTTGGTTATCAATAATTTCAATAATACTTTCATCTTTTGATACAAGTTCATAGTCTTTAAATGTTGCATCACTAGGGGAAAAATTCACTTCAAGTTCTTTTATTTCATTTTTAAAAATAGATACATTATTAACATTAATTGATTCAAGTGATATTTCTTTTTTATACACAATTTTTACTTTTAATGTACTAATCAAATTTTTATGCTTAATAGTTATTATAGATACATTATTGTATGAAATTCTTAATGGAATTATTTCTCCAGTTATCTCATTAATAGATAAATATGACGTAGAATCTAATTTATATTCTAAACTTTTAATCGTAGTATCAATTGGTTCAAATTTAGTATTTATAAAATACGTTTTACCAAGATAAAGACTATAAATATCATTTTCATCTTTATATGCATCAATACTTGAACTAATACTATTTGCTTCTTTTTTTAAAACATTAATTGTTAAAGAATCATACAATTCATTATTAAAAGAATTATAAGCTGTAATAGTAACAATGCCTTCATCTAAAAATGAAACAACTCCATCATTTGAAACATTCGCGACATTTTCGTTACTACTTTTATAAAAATTTTCTTTATACGTTGCATTTTCTGGTAATGTATTAACAGCAAGTGAATATTTATCTCCAATATATCCAATATCTATTTTATCTTTTATAGATATTGATGTTGGTTCAACATTAATTGTTTGATCACCTTTAATATTATTAAATAAATTAGCGATTACACCCCCGATTGTATTACTTTGAATTTCAGATTTAGATCCACTTAATCCCGATTCTACAAGAAGGACGATAATGCAAACTATATATGATACAAGGCAAAAATATTTAAAAAAATTATATTTTTTCATACCAATCCTCCTCATAACTATTATTTATTTTTATAATAAATAATATACATTAATGCAAGTAAAAAATAAATATAATTTAAAAAGCATCATGAGATGCTTTCTAATTAATAAACTATTATTTATTCTTTTTTTGTTTACTTCTTGATTTAGAGTTATCACTACCACATTCTTGCTTATTTCTTTTACTAGGGCTAGTAATAATCTCTAAAGTATCCATATTCTTTTCTTTTTTATTAGTTTTTGAAGAATTATTATCTTCTTTTTTTCTACCAAATGGCATCAAAACACCTCCTATAAAGATATTTTGAGCATTTTTTTATTATTTATTAAAAGAATTCTTCACTTTCATTTGATGAATAAGAAATATTAATCGTCTCAATCCCTTCAATACACTTATCAATTAAAGATTCAAAATCAAAAGAGGACTCAATTTTATTTATTTTCTCTTTTTTTGGCGCAGTTGTTACATTTTTAGGTTCAAAAATAGTACAACAATCTTCATATGGTCTTATTGATATATCAAATGTATTAATGTTTCTTGCTTCTTTTATAATGTCAACTTTATCTAAAACTGCGCATGGTCTTACAACAGGCAAAGTACAAACACTTTCTATTTCTTTTATAGAAACTAATGTTTGAGAAGCAACTTGTCCTATTGATTCACCATTTCCTAATATTAAGCATTTTTTTCTAATTGCTACTCTTTCCGCGATTCTATACATCATTCTCCGCATAATTGTTATCGCGTATGATTCACCAGCTTTTTCATATATTTTAAGTTGTAAATCAGTAAATGGTACAATATGCAACTTTATATCTCCTTGATAAAAGCTTAATACTTTCAATAAATCTTTTAATTTATCAATAACTGCTTCAGATGTATATGGCGGTGAAGCAAAATGAATACATTCAATTTTAATTCCTCTTCTTAGCATATAATAACACGCTACTGGAGAATCAATACCGCCAGAAAGAAGCATTAAAGCTTTTCCTTGTATTCCAAGTGGATATCCTCCAACACCTTTTACTTCAGAAGTAAATATATAAGTACAATCTTCTCTAATAGTTATTGATAATAAAATATCAGGATTATGAACATCAACTTTTAAAGAAGAATTTTTAAGAATATAAGAAGCAACTAATCTATTTAATTCATCACTGTGTATTGAAAAATTTTTATCCGCTCTTTTAGCCTTTACTTTAAATGTTTTTCCACCATCTTGTAAACATAATTGTAATGCATTTTCTTTAATTTTTTCTACATCATTTTCAACTTTATAAACAACAGAAAAAGATGCTAAACCGGATACATTCTTTAAAATACTTTCAATTTTATCATAATCTTCACCATTTAAATAAATGTAGATATGATCACGTTTAACACTGTATTCTAATTTTTTAAAATCACTTAACATACGTTTAATATTTACTACTAAAGCATTAATAAAGTTTTGTCTATTTTTCCCTTTTGTAGTTAATTCACCATATCTTACCATTATCATTTCTTTATTCATAACTTAACTCCCTATTTAATTTCTTTTAAAGCATTTTTTAATTCTAAAAGAAAAACATCAATTTCTTCTTTTTTTGTTTCGTAATTTAAAGATACTCTAATCGCATTACTTGCATCTTCTTTACTTTTTTTCATCGCTTCTAAAACATAACTAGATGATGATTTTTTTGAAGAACAAGCACTTTTAGTAGAAACATAAATACCTTTATTTGATAAGTATTCAACAACTACAGAAGCTTTTTTACTAGTTGAGAAATTAATAATATATGGACTTCCAATTCTTGTAGAATTAATTTTGACTAAATCAATCAATTCCAATTCATTAAATAAATAATCCCTTAAAGAACAAACATAATTATAATACTTCTTTTGTTTATCAAATGCTATACGTAATGTTTTTGCCGCGGATACTTCAATTGGTAAATTATTAGTTCCAGATCTAAAGCCGAATTCTTGCCCACCTCCAGAAAGAAGTGGTTTTAAAGATATAATATTACGCTTAATCAAAATTCCAGAACCTTTAAATCCATGTAGTTTATGAAGAGAAAGAGATGCTAAATCTACATATTTTAGATCCAAATCTATTTTACAAACCGCTTGAGTTATATCGCTATGAAAAAATATCTTTTTATAATTAGATAATAATTCACCAATTTCATTTATGTTATTAATAGATCCAACTTCATTATTAACGCACATGATAGATACTAGTATAGTATCATCTCTTATAGATTGTTTTAATTCATTAATATCAATAACACCTTCATCGTTAACATTTAAATATGTTACTTCAAAACCAAAATCATTTTCTAATTGTTTAAATGCCTCTAAAACAGATGGATGTTCAATTTTAGTAGTAATTAAATGCTTACCTCTATCTTTATAATATAAAGCAACACCTTTTATAGCTAAATTATTAGCTTCAGTCGCACCACTTGTAAAAATAATATCATTTTCTTTAACATTAAATAAAGAAGCAATTTGTCTTCTTGCCTTCAATTCAAAATCTGCACTTTTTATGCCATAGCCATGATTAGATGCAGGATTACCATAATATTCTTTTACAAAATCATTATATGACCTTAATACTTCTTCATCAACAGATGTAGAAGCCGCATTATCTAAATAAATCATTTAAATCGCCTTCCTTTTTTAATGTATGTAAATTAGACATTCTAAAATAATTAATTTGTTACATTTTTTTTACTTGTTTTATCGCAGAAACAGCAATATCAAATGATTCATCAAATTTTCCTTTAAAAAAATTATCTTCCGAAGAAATTAACGCTTGACGAACATCAAAAAAATCTTTTCTATATCTATTTGCATACAATATTGAACTTTCAGCATCATTCATTACAGAAATGTTCTTTTCAACTATTTCTTTAATTTTATTTTCTAAACCAATAACTTTTGTTGAAGAAAGATTTAAAGCTTCCACATTAATAGGAGTTATTTTAATAAGCATACCTATATTATCTAATGATGTATATGCTTGTTTAAAATCATTTTCTAATGAATCTTTAAATGAGTTAACATTCATTTCTGATATCTTATATTCTAATTGTTTTAAAGAAATATATGTTTTATCTAATAAACCATATGCATTATCAGAATCAATTTTTAAAGATTTTAAATATCTATTAACTTCATTTAATTTTTCATCAATAAATATATTTTTTTCATCTAATTCACAAAGCTTTTTTCTTAAAATAGAATACGGTTGCATTGAAGATGTATGAATATAATTATCGAATTCTCTTCTAATTTTTCCTAAAAAAGCAATCTCTTTTTGAATAAAATCCATTAAATCAATATATGATTCTTTTATATCATATATTTTTTTATATTCAGGCATAATTCTTTTTAATTTTAAATACATTTTTTCAACAGAGGATGATTTTTCATATATTGATTCATTATAACTATCAAAATAATTTTTTGATTCTATTTCATGTTGTAATAAACTTAATAATTCTTCTACCTTTTCATCCAATTCATCTAAATAAATTGATGAATTTTTATATGAAAATGATTCTACTTGTTTTTTTATTAATTCTAATCTATTTTTAATATCCTCTATAGTTATATTTATTTTTAAATGATATAAAGGATAATTTTCTTCTTCTAATTTTAAATATAGATTATTTAATTCATCAATCTTTTTTGGTAAAACAAAATTTAATCTAGCACATAAAATTGGTAATTCATTTAATGATTTTATAAGTGCGTTAAAAACTTCATTTAATGAATCAATTTTATCTTTTGCTTCTGAATAATGCGCAGATTCAGTTAAATTATCAAATTCTTCAAATGTTTTATCTATTTTAGAAAATATTTGATCGAATGTTTCATCCATCATTGAAAGTGATTCCTTATTTTCATCATATAAATCTTTAATTTCACGATATTTTTTTTGATATTCTAATGCATGATTATGGCAATCAACATCTTTAGATAAGAATACATCTATCTCATTTTCTAAAACTTTTAAATCATTTTTAAAACTTTTTAATTTTTCATATGATTCTGTTAAAAGAACTTTAATCTCTTTATTATTTCTTTCATCAATTAAAGCATCTAATTTATTAATTTTTGAATTTAAATCACTAATATATTTTTTTGTTATTTCATCTTTTTTTTCACTAAAATAAGCATAATGAGATGTATACTCCTCATTTAGTAAAGAAATAACATAAAAACGATTAATTGATGACGAAATAGTTTCATCAAGATAATCGCTAGCATCTAAGAAACTTTTCTTAAAATCATCAATCTTTTTATAAAACTTCTTTTTTGCAATTCGAATAACAACAAAAATAATAATTAATAAAAGCAAAATAAAACAAATTGATAACGCAACTACTTTTTCCGCGATAGAAAGTAAAAACAATTTAATCACCCCATGAATAACTACAAAAAAATTATACATTTTTTTAAAATTTAAAAAAAGGCTTTTTATATATTTTATTGACTAA
>CAYVZF010000057.1:0-8552 GCA_964456095.1 uncultured Erysipelotrichaceae bacterium | reverse complement strand
TTGAATTTGTAATTAATAATGCTGAAATGATTGAAGAAAATCAAATCGAAAAATTATATGATTAATTTATATGAGTTATTATATGAAGAAAGAAATTTGTAATGTAGAAGAATAATTTTATTATGTTTATATAACTATTATTAAATAAACAATTTTTATAATAATTGATTTTACTTAATATTATTTTGTAAACAGGATACCCAAATAAAAATTGATACAGATACATTAAAATAGATGAGGATACTCGTTATAGCCCTGTCGAGACTTTTCCATTCTATTGCAACTCTAGATATTATAATCATGAATTATATAGATTTATTAGTCCTGATAGTAGTGATTATTTAGATGTGGAAAGTATTAATTGATAAACTGATTTTGAAATAATAAGATTAATTGATTGTTTAATTATATTATTTTATTCTTTTTAAATTCACCTAATAATTTACTTAAAGCTCTTTTTTCGATTCTGCTTACATAACTTCTTGAAATATTATACATATTTGCAATTTCTTTTTGGGTTAATTCATCATTTCCATCAAGACCATATCTTAATGCAATAATCATATATTCTCTTTCATCTAGTATATTAATATACTTTGTTAATTCGCTTAGTAATCTATTTTTTTCTAGTATTTCATCAAAATCATTTTCATCACTTGATAAAACATCAATTAATTCTACTTCACTTCCATCTTTATCAACTGCAATTGTATCTGATAACGATACATTTTTTGAATGCTTTTTATTACTTCTTAATACCATTAATATTTCATTTTCAATACATCTTGAAGCGTAAGTTGCTAATTTAACTTTTTTATCTTTTGAATAAGTATCAATTGCTTTAATTAATCCTATCGTACCAATTGATATCAAATCTTCATTTTCAGTTAATTTTGATTCATATTTTTTACAAATATGCGCAACAAGACGAAGATTATGTAATATTAATTTATTTCTAGCAGAATTTTGTTTCTCTTTATCTAATAATTCATCAATAAGTATTTCTTCTTCTTCATCACTTAATTTACTAGGGAATACTTGGTTTTTTAAATATCCAAGCATAAATTTAATTTGAAAAAAATTAATTAATGAAAACAATAAAATCACCTATAATAAAATATGATTTTAATAATAAAAGTATTATTGAAAGAAATAGTATTTATTGATAAAATTAACGATAGAAAGAAAAATGAATATGATTAAAAAAAACAAATTTAAAAATAAAGTAGAAGAAATACAAGCACTATTTGATAGATATAAAAAAATGTCTAATGCAATATATTGGACAGGCATTTTAAATATTGCATCACTTTTATTATATATATTAAAATTTGATAAATGTTTATCATTAGGTTATGGTATAAATATATTAATTCATTATTTAATAGATGGAAAAATTGATAATATTTGGTTATATATTGTTTTATTTATTGTTTCTTTAATAATTGGATTATTATATCTATTCTTATCCTTAATAATAAGAAAGGGGAAATTAATTCCTTTAATTATAACATTAGTTTTGTATACTGCTGATTTGTTTATCTTACCATTTATTCCATTAGATTATTTTAAAGAAGCATATAATCAATACATTTCTTATGGTGTACATATTATAGTTATGTTTTATTTGATTTATTTGATATATCTTTTTCATAGAATTGTTAAATTATCTTATGAGAATCAAAATAAATAAATTTATTTATTTATAATACTAATTTATATCTTTTAATTTTTTAGTTTTTATGGTAAACTTTTTACTCGTAAGGGAAGTAATTATGATATCAAGAAATAAACAACAAGAACTATGCATGAAAATTATCTTTAGTTATTTATCACAAAAGGATGTTTATATGGATAAAGATCCTAGAGTTTTAATAGAGGAAGTTTCTGAAATGCCTTATGAAGAAGTACCAGTTTTTGTTAAAGAAATCGTTGTAAAAGTTTTAATCCATGAAAGTGAATTAATTGAGATTATTAAACAAAATTTGAATAAATGGAAAATTGAAAGAATGAATAAAGTAGTTATTTCTATTTTACTTCTTGCACTAGCGGAAGCTAAATATATTGAAGGCTCATTAAAAGCAGCGATAATTGATGTTGCAGTTAATTTAACAAAAAAATATTGTGATGAAAAAGATTATCGTTTTGTTAATGCAATTTTGGATAAAGTAATATAATAAAAATATGGAAAAGATTATATTTGAAGTACATACTTTAAATCAAAAAATTAAATCACTTTTAGAAAGTGATTTTTCTTTAATTGGTATATGTGTTAAAGGTGAAGTAACATCTTTAAATAAACATTATACAGGACATTATTATTTTAAATTACGTGATGAAGATGGCTCACTGTTATCAGTAACTATGTTTTCATCATATACAAAATATGCTCCAAGTGATTTAAAAAACGGTGATCAAGTAATTATAACAGGGTCTATTAATGTTTATGTTCAAGGTGGAACTTTTTCGTTTAATGCTCGTAAAATTGAATTAGATGGACTAGGTTCTTATTTATTAGAATTAAAAAAATTAGAAAATAAATTACAAAATGAAGGATTATTTTCTAGAAAAAAACGGGAAATAAAAAAATTACCGAAAAGAATAGGTGTTCTAACTGCTTTAACAGGAGCCGCAATTCATGATGTTACTTCATCAATTCAAAAAAGATGTCGAACTGAAATATTAATTTTTCCTTGTTCTGTTCAAGGTAAAGAAGCTCCAAAAACAATAATAAATGCATTAAATAAAGCGTATTCATATGATTTAGACTTAATAATTTTAACTCGTGGTGGTGGTTCTAAAGATGATTTATATGCTTTTAATGATGAAGAATTAGTTAGAACCTTATTTAATTCACCTTGTCCAACTATTACGGCAGTTGGACATTCTATTGATACAACATTAGTAGATAGAGTATCAGATCTTACATGTATTACTCCAACTGAAGCGGGAAGTAATGCAATAATATCTAAAAATGATATGTTAAAAAATATTAATCAATTACTTGAAAAGGGTAAATTAGAATTAATTAATAAAATAACATATAATGAACAATTATTAATTGTAGAAGAAGAAAAATTAAATAGATTATCACCGATTAATGTATTAAATAAATATAAAAATGATTTATCTATTACTAATGGTAATTTAAATAATATTATAAATAATAAAGTAAAATCATTATTTGATAAATATAATTTAATCAATAAACAACTATTATTTCCAAAGTATAAATATAATAAAAGTATAGATGAATTTAATAGACTAAATAAAGAATTAAATAAATCTATTATTACTATAATAAGTAATAATTTAAATAGAATAAATAATTTATCCAATAATTTAGAGTCATTATCTCCATCTAATCTACTTTTAAAAGGTTATAGTTTTGTGTATAATAGTAATGATAAAATGATTAAAAGTATAGATGATATTCAAATTAATGATGAAATTAAAATAGAAGTTAATGATGGATTAATTATAACTAATGTAAAAGAAAAGAGGCCAAAATAATGGAAAACAAGTTTGAAGATAAATTAACTAAATTAGAAGAATATATTAATAAATTAAATTCTGAAAGTTTAGGTTTGCAAGAATCAATTAAATTGTATGAAGAAGCAAAACTTTTAGCGGATTCTTTGAAAAAAGAATTAAATGATGCTTCTTTAAAAGTCGCAAAAATTATTAAAGATGATGAAGAAGAAGAATTTACACCAGATGGATTATAATTATGTTAACTTTTAAAAATAAACCAGTAAACATTGAAAACATTAAAAAAATGACATATGAAGAATTATCTGAATTATGCTATTTTTTACGTGAAGAGATTATTGAATTAGTATCAACAAATGGAGGTCATTTATCATCTAATTTAGGTGTTGTTGAATTGACAATTGCTCTTGTTAGAGTATTTAACTTCCCACAAGATAAGTTATTAATTGATGTTGGACACCAATCTTATACATATAAATTTATTACTGGTAGAGATATGAAAACATTACGAAAAAGAAATGGTGTTTCCGGATTTCAAAAAAGAGATGAATCAATATATGATTTCTTTGAAGCAGGTCATTCTTCTACATCTCTTTCATGCGCTCTTGGTGTTGCGGTAGCTCGTGATTTAAAAAAAGAAAAATTTGACATTGTAACATTAATAGGAGATGCTTCAATAATGAATGGAATGTCACTTGAAGCATTAAATGATATATCACAACGTAAATCAAAAATAATTATTGTTTTAAATGATAATAATATGTCTGTTTCAAGAACTGTAGGAGCAATTCATAATTTAAAAGAAGCTTCATCATTATATAAAGCTTTTGGACTAGAATATATTGGTCCAATCGATGGACATAATATAAAAGAAATAGAAATTGCTTTAAATAAAGCAAAAAAATGTGATAAATCAGTTGTTATTCATGCTTATACTGAGAAAGGAAAAGGATATCCATATGCTCAATATGATAGACTTGGAATATATCATGGTATATCACCTTTTAAAGTAAGTACTGGTCTTCCAATTAATGGACATCCAAATCAAACGACTTACAGTGCTTTCTTTGGAAAACTCGTTTTAGAAGCTATGGAAAAATATCCAAAAATATGTGTTGTTAATCCTGCGATGACATTAGGAAGTAATTTGCAACAAACATTTTTAAAATACCCACATAGATGTTTTGATGTTGGTATTGCAGAAGAACATGCGATTACATTTGCTTCTGGTATTTCATTAAATGGTTTAAAACCAATTGTATCTATTTATTCGACATTTTTACAAAGAGGATTTGATCAATTATCTCATGATATAGCTAGAATGAAATTAAATGCTTTATTTTTAATTGATAGGAGTGGTTTAGTAGGAGAAGATGGAGAGACACATCAAGGATTATATGATGAAGCATTTATATTAAATACTCCAAATTTTGTTTTATCTGTACCATCAAATAAAACAACATCAAAAGCTTTATTTGAATTAGGAATTAATTATAATGGTCCTTTTGCAATTAGATATCCAAGAAATTATTATGAAGAAAATGATATTTCAAATGATATATCTTTAAATATTGGTGAATGGATCAAAGAAATTAATTCTACAAATAAAAATATAGCAATAATTTCATATGGACCATTTATTAATGATTTAAAACAAGTAATTATTGATAATAATTATGATGTTATGTTATATAATGCAATATTCTTATATCCGTTTGATGAAGAAAAAATTAATGATATATTAAACTTTAAAAATATAATAATTATTAATACAATGGCTACTGAAAGTGGTTTTAATAATATGTTAATATCATATTTAATAAAAAAAGGATATAAAGGTAATATTACATCAAAAGCAATTAAAAAAGAGTTTATTGCACAAGGAACAATTAATGAACAAATGCAAGATAGTTTAGTTGATATTGAATCAGTTAAGTCAATAATTTGTGATTTAATGTGTTAATATTTATAACTTATTATTAAAACTTTAATTATCATAAAAATGTATTTATATATTTAATCCTATCGTTAATGGTGATATTTATATTTTTTAGAATGAAATAATATTTATTAAGATTTTATCAAAGTATATTATTAATAAAACTAGGTTATTTTATAATAATTAATTATTAATATGTTCTAAAAAGATTAAAAATGAATTAACATTGAACTAATTATTAAATCAATTTAGTAATAATATGACTATTTTCGTATGTTATTTAAATTTATTGATTTAGTTTTTTTAATATTTTAAAATAATTTTCAAGGAGAAAAAACATGCTTGCACATTTACATATTGAACATTTTGTATTAATTGATGATTTAGATATAGATTTTAATTCTGGTATGAATGTAATATTAGGCGAAACTGGTTCTGGTAAGTCGATTTTAATGGATGCATTATCACTTTTAAGTGGTTCTAAAAGCGAATTTGAAAAGATTCGTATTGGAGAAGAAAAAGCATTTATTGAAGGTGTATTTAGAATTGAAAATAAAGATTTATTAAAAGAGTTATCATTACTATATAGTGATTATATTGAAGATGATACATTTATACTTTCAAGAACACTTGATATTAAAAATAAATCAACATCTAGATTAAATGGTAGGATTGTTCCTTTATCATTAATGAAAGAAATAATGTTTAAAATGTTAGACATTCATTCTTCTTCAAATGATTTATTCTTTTTCGATGAGAAAAAACAACTTTCAATATTAGATTCATTTATTAAAGGTAATTCATTATATAATGATGATGATAGATTAATTTATGATAAATATATTGAAAGTTACAATAACTATTCATCAATTTTAAAAGAAATAGACCATTATAATTCGATTATTAATAATGGTGTTGATATAAATTATATTGAATACCAATATAATGAATTAGAAAGTGCAAATATTAAAGAAAATGAAATAGAAGAATTAGAAAATGAAGTTGCTTCACTTACTTCTATTATTAATTTATCATCAAATATGGAAAAATTTTCTTCATTACATGAAATTGGAATTAATAAAATATATGAAGCTAAAAAAGTATTAGATAATATTAGAGATGATTTATTTATTAATGATAAAGAAAAATATATAGATGCGTATTATTCTTTAATAGATGCTTATGATTCTATGGAGTCATCTTTTAAGGATATTTTAGATAAGTCGAATAGAGTTGAAGAAATACGAAATAGATTAACATATCTTCATTCTTTAAAAAGAAAATATGGTGGTTCAACAAAAGAAATATTAAAAAAGAAAGATAATTTTAAACAAATTTTTTTCGATTATGAAAATGCGGAATATGAAATAAAGAAATTAAATGTTAAATTAGAAGAAGCAAATAATTTATTGAGAAATAATGATAAAGAATTATTAAATCTTAGAAAGAAATATGCTATATATTTAGAAAAAGCTATTGATAAGGAATTGAATGATTTACTATTTAATACCGCATCATTTAAAGTTGAATTTTATGATGATGTAATAAAAAATAATGGTATGCATAATATTAAATTTAAATTAAAAGCAAATGAAGGTATGGAATATTTATCAATAAAAGATACAGCATCTCTTGGTGAATCATCTCGTCTTTCTTTAGCACTTAAAAAAGTATTTTTTGATTATTCATATAAAGAAACTTTAATATTTGATGAAGTAGATATTGGTATTTCAGGTAAAGCCGCGCTTAGTGTTGGAAATAAAATACATGAATTATCAAAGATTACTCAAGTGATGTGTATATCTCATCTAGGACAAGTTGCAATAAAAGGTGATTACTTTTATTACATAAAAAAAGTTGTTGAAGATAATACTACAAAATCTAATATCGTAGAATTAAGTCAAGATCAAGCTATTATTGAAATATCAAAAATGGTAAGTGGAGGATCATCGAATAAAGAATCAATAAACTTAGTTAAATCTTGGAAATAAGTATATTAATTAATATTAAGTCCATACTATTTTTAGAAAGGAGTAGTTATGAAGCTGGCTTTATCTTTAAATGTATTTGGACTTTTATTATGTTCAAATGTTTCACTTATTCCAGGGGGAGAAAATATTGCTTTTGAAATAAAAACTAATGGAGTAGTTGTTACAGGAACATATGATATAAATGTGAATAATAAAATATATAATCCTACTTCAAATCAAGATATTAAAAAAGGAGATATTATAAAAAGAGTTAATAATAAAGATATTTATTCATTAGAAACTTTTTTAAATGAATTTAATAAAAATATAAATGATGAATCATTAAATATTACATTATATAGAAAAGGTGAAAAACTTGATAGAGTACTTAAATTAATAAAAATTGATGAAGATATTAAAACTGGATTATATGTTAAAGATAGATTGATTGGAATTGGTACTGTTTCATTTTATGATGAAAAGAATAATATATACGGTGCTTTAGGACATGAAGTATATGATAATGATACTTCTTCCGTAGTAGAACTAAGAACAGGTGCAATATATAAATCAGATGTTGTTGGAATTAATAGCAATAATTCAATATCAGAAAAAGTCGCAGATACATCACTTGAAACTGAATATGGTTCGATATTAATTAATTCTAATTATGGAATATTTGGAGATATAGAAACTATACCTAGTAGTTATACACCATTAAAACTAGCATCTAAAGAAGATGTTACTTTAGGTGAAGCATATATTAAAACAGTTATTAAAGGTAATAAAGTTGAAGAATTTAAAATTAATATTACTAATTTAAAAAAACAAGATCAAATAGATGTTAAAGGAATAGAATTTGATATTGTTGATAATAGATTAAAAGAATTAGGTGGAATATATTATGGTATGTCTGGTTCACCTATTATTCAAAATAATTTATTAGTCGGAGCAGTTACACATGTAAAATCATCTAATACTAATTCTGGTTATGGATTATATATGGAATCGATGTATGAATATGCACTTAATCAATTAAATAAATAATAAAAGTAATTATAGGATGTTATTTGAGTTTAATCTTTAACATCTTTTTTTATAAAATTCAAAAAAACTATTTACCACCAAAAAAAATAATGCTACTTTAAAAA
>CAYVZF010000056.1:0-8904 GCA_964456095.1 uncultured Erysipelotrichaceae bacterium | reverse complement strand
TAATTGACGACATAAATCATCTGATAAATAATAATTATTATATTCTCCTGGCACAAAAGAAATCTCATGTTCATAAATAAAAGAATATTCAATCATATTTAATCCCTCATCAAAATATTGAGTAAAACTAATTATTTCATTTTCTCCCCATATACCTTGTGTCATTTGTTTTAACGCTTCAAAATCTTGATCTTCAATGTCATAATAAGTATCAGGATGATCATCTGAATACATTTGAGAAAAAGTAGAATAAGTAGGCCATACACATTCATATTTAGCACCTTTAATTAAATAAAATGTATCATCTTTTTCACTTTTAAATGTTTGTCCATTATATTCTGCAGTCCAAGATAAATCTCCGTTTATATTAATCATTTTATTATAGCATCTAACTAAACATGTTGCTTCAACATCAACAAATGGGTCATTAGATACGGCAGTTATTTCAACATAATCGAAGAAATCTTTTAATTTTGTTAATTTACATGAACTATCTCCATAAGGTGTGATTGATATAGCTTCTTCATCACTAGAAGTAAATATCACTTTCTTAAATGTTGCATCTTCATTAAGAGTTGCAGATAAAATAAATGTATCACCAATATCTTTTAATTTTATTTCAGTAGCGTTCAAATTAAAATCATTATTTTCATTTGATGTTGAAATAACCATATCATAATCTTTATTATCATTATTATTTTTTGTTGGAATAAGTCCAATTAAAGCACATGTTACTACCGATACTGCACTTACTGATAAAACTATTAATTTATTTTTGTTCATTTTTTCCTCCTAAATTACTGAACTATTTTCATTAAAACTAAACGATGTATTAGCAACATATTTTGTAAATACAATATCTAGTTTTTTATCATTTACTGTTATTGTTCTTATAGTAGATTCATTAAAAGAAATTTCATTTTCATAAATAAATGAAAAATATACTTGATTTGCTTCAAATTCATATAAATTTTGTTCGAAATAGATTATTTCATTATTAAATACACTAGCAAGTGAAGTTTTTAATAAATCCATTTCATTATCTTCAATATAAACATATGTATCTCCTTCATACATAGTTTCACCATTTAAATATGAGAAATCTGTTTCAATAATAAGTCCTGCAGTGTATTTAAGACCTTTCTTTAAAATAATTGCATCTTCATCACATATTTGAACAAGTGATTTGTAAGAGGTTTGACCACTTGCATCTGTAACATCTCTTAATCCAAAACTAAATAAATTATTTAAATTATTATAGCTTCTAATTTTACATTCATCTTCTAATTTAGTAAATGGATCATTAGATATAGCCTTAATAACAATATAGTCTTCAAATTTTTTAACTTTTTTTAATGTAATACTAGTCGCGTTTTTTTTAACAATTTCAAGAGAACTTTCATCTCCAACAACAAAAGTACAAGTCTTATATGTTGCATCTTCATTAATAACTACATTTAAAGTACAAGTATCTCCAACATTTTTCATCTTAATTTCTTTTCTTTCAAATTTAAATATCGGTTCGCCTGTTTCATTACTACTATAGGAGGACTCACTTTCTCCATTTGAAAAATACTTTTTAAAAGTGATTAATCCTATCGAGCAAGAGACAACTAAAATTGTTGTCATTGATAATTTTGTTAATTTAAACTTCATAAATTCTTCCTTTCATTTTGATTTAATGATTAATTCATTTTTAATAATTGAATCAGTTAATATTGAATAAGTTTCGCAATTACCAATAATTAAAGAATCAATTATTTCAATGGAAAAAGATTCTAATAAAAGCGAAATCATTCTCGTTGATTCATTATCAGCTTTCGAAGGTTTAACATTATTTGATGGGTGATTGTGAGCTATATATACTTTAGAGGCATTAGATTTTACTATTTCTTGTAATATTTCTTTTGGGCTTAATTGTATTTCATAACTTGTTCCAACATATAGTTGAACTAATCTAATAAAGCCAAAGTCATCATCTAAAATAATTAAGAATAATGTTTCTTGTTTAACGCCTAAACATTTTGGAAGTAAAAGTTTTAATGCTTTATACACATTATCTATTCTTATTTTAGGTTTTAATAATTCTTTTTCATATCTACGAATTAATTCAAATGAGGCAAGAAGTTTAATTGCTTTAACCTGTTTAATGCCATCAATTTTAATTAAATCCTCTACCGAAGCGAGTGATAAACCTTCTATAGATCCAAATCTTCTTAATAAATCATAAGATATATCTAATGCAGATTTATTTTTAGTTCCTGTATTAACTAAAATTGCTAATATCTCTGCATCAGATAAAGATTTTATTCCTATTTTACTAGCAAGTTCTCTCGGCCTTAAAGTAATAGGAATATCTTTCATTTTAATCATTCCAGATAAATTTGAATCCTCCTGGGAATGTTGTACTTCCAGAACTAGACATAAATAGTCTATAAACTACAACTGCAACAACTGCCGCGGCTAAAACAGCCATAACCGCTGCAATAGAAATCGCTTCACCTCCTTTAATTAATTCCATTTCTGAATCATTTAAGATTTCATATTTCATTTTTATTTCCTCCTTGATAATACAATTACTTAAAAACAAAAAATTTGTTAAAAAAAAGTGAAATATGTCGTATAAATTGTTTTTATAAAAAAAATATTAATTGCTAAAATTTATTAGAGGTACTAGTATGCAATTAGAAAAAATATATATTGAAGCATCAACAATTAATGAATATGTTAATTTTTTAAATAGATTTAATGATAAAAAAGAATACATTATTAAGTTTTTAAAAATGTTTTTAGAAGATAAAACACATGAGAATTTATTAAATAGTATTAATAATAATGATTATTATTTAGCATATACATATTCTCATACATTAAAAGGTCTTGCACTCAATCTTGGTTTTAATAGTCTTGCAGATTATTGTAATGAACTATGTATATGTTTAAAAAACAATGATTATAAATTAATAGATAAAATAATTTCTCATGTATCTTATGAATATTATAAAATTATTAAAATAATTAAAAAGTATGAATAATTTAATTATTTATTATCTTTTTATTTATGTTTTTTATATAAAAAATAATATTAACAATTGAAAGTAAAAAGAAAATAACACAAAGGAATAAATAATTTTCATTAGATGAAAATACTTCTCCATATGAAGCTTCTAAATCATGATAAACTGTAATTGATAAAATAAAGATAATCAAAAAGACTAAGAATAAAATAATAGATATAATACTTAGAATTAAAAATAAATTCTTTTTAGATTTTAAAACTATTTTATTATCATCATATTTATAATTAATAATAAAAGGTACTTTATAATAAATAATTACCACAACTAAAGTAGAAAGAATTGTAGAAGGTATTGAATATAAACCATTATATATTAACGAATATAAAAATTGGCTTGTATAATCATCACTTGGCCAATATATCATTCCAGATAGAAAATGACAAAGATATTTCCCTAATCCTCCTACTAAGCAAGAAATAATTATTAATAATAATTTTTTATTAGATTTTGATATTTTTTTTGCAAATAACCCTGCAAATCCTACACTAAACCAAGCTAAAAAATAATCAAGGCCTAATTGCAATATTACATGAAATGGATTAGATGCAAATGGTGAAATATAAATTCCTCCAAGCATTGAAAGAAATCCAGTAAGAAGTCCACATAATAATCCATACACACCATGTCTATATGAAAATATTAATGTAGCAACAATGGATATACCTATACTTCCACCATTTGGAAAAAAAGGAAGTAAGTTTCCTATTTTTCCTTGAATAAAATCAAGAATAAAGCCTAAAGAAACGAACAAGGCCATATCCGTGATTAAAGTGATTTTTTCTGTTTTTTTCATAATTTTTCCCGAAAAAAAACTTTTCTAACAAGAAGAAAAGTGAAAAAAGTATTCTATTTTTCCTTCCGCTTGCATTACCAAGATCAAGTTATCGGTACATCTCGAAGAAGAGAATATCTCAGCCTATTTATCGATAAGCTCCCGTATCAAAAAAATAACATATATATTTTGTTTAATCAATTATTCTTTTTATCTTTTGATTTTTTTCTTATAAATAGATGAATAAAATCATCTAAATTAAAAGGACAAACAGGATAAAGATAAGGTAAATCGAATGATTTTAATGAAACTAAATACATAAATAACATTGTTATACCAATTAATAATCCTTTATATCCAAATAGTAACGATAAAATAATAAGAATAAATGAAACAAATTTATTAGATAAAGATAATTCATAATTAGGTGTTGCATAAAAACATATAGAAGAAAAAGAAGTAAGAAGTAATACCTCAGGAAGAAATATATTTAACGACATCGATAATTCTCCAAGTATTAATGCAGAAACAAGTGATAATCCTGTTGAAAACGTATTTGATGAATGAATAGAAGCAATTCTTAATATTTCCATAAATATAATCAGAAATAATATTTGTAATGATAATGGTGTACTTATTTCTTTTGACTTAGTAATTAAAATTATACCATTATTAATTGAATTATCATTGATTAAACAAATATATAATGGTAACAAAAAAACAGATAGAAACACACCAATCGTTCGTATTAATCTTGTAAAACTACCTAAAATATATGATTCTTTAAATTCTTCTACATGTCTTAAATTATCAAATAAATTGCATGGAATTAATAACATAGTAGAAGACGTATCAACTAATATACCTATCTTACCATTTAATATTTGAATAGAACTAACATCTGGTCTTTCTGTATATTTAACTATTGGGAATATACTTTTATTCGAATCTAATATTAATTCTTCTATAACTTTTTCAGACATAACTAATGAATTAATATTAATTTCGCTAATTCTTTTTTCAATTATTCTTAATATATTAATATTAACAACATTATCCATATAAAAAATACATAATGATTGTTTTGATTCTTTCGATATTACATAATGTTTGATTTTTAAATTTGAAGATTTTATTCTTCGTCTAATTAAAGCAATATTAAATAAAAGTGTTTCAACAAATCCATCTTTTGATGTTCTTATTCCTTTTTCGATATCAGGTTCTTGAATTGATCTAGTAGGATATTTTCTTATATCAATTGATATTATTTTTTTATCATCTTTTGAAAATAAAATAACCGCGCCTGAAAATAAAAAATATAAAGCTTTTTCTTTTGTATTTAATTCAATAATACTTGATACTCTATTATTATTAATAAAGTCATTTATCTTTTTATTTTCAAATATTGATTCCATTAAATAATCAAATTGCATTACATCTATTAAACTTGTTAAATAGTATAAAAATAATACATTTCCATTTATTTTTATTTCTTTTTTTACTAAATCAAAATTATTATTTATATCTAATTCTTTTTCAAATTCTTTAATTAGTTTATTAAATATCATGGTTTAGGTCCTTTAATTAAAGAAGCAATAACACTTATTACAGTTACAAACGATAAGACAAATGAACATTCTTTTAACATATATGAAAATAAATTTAAATATGATCCTGTTATTATTCCTTCTTTTGCTCCAACATATAATAAATTACCAAAATTCATTATTAAACAAGTTGGACCGGAATAAAAATAGTTTATTAAAGTATCATATATATTAAAAAATGATAGCATCGCACCAATAACAACAAATAAATTAACTATATGTCCAGGAGTTAGTTTTGTATATTGATATATTGCTTCTCCAATAGAACATATAATTCCTGCGAATAAAAATGACATTAAATAATTCATTCTTTACACCCTTTTTAATTCAATAGCGTGTGCAATTACTGGTATATTCATTTTTTGTGCGACACTAGTTTTTGAATGCAATGAACCTGTTGCAATTAATAATACATTATTAATCTTTTTTTCTATTAACATATTATAGATATAAGAAAAACATACTAAAGGAAGACATGCTGGTCCACTTCCACCTTGAAAATTCTTTTCATTTTTTAAATCAAATATCATTGTTCCTGCATCAAAAATATTGTTTATAAAATATGAATCAAATTCTAACATATCTTTTAAAACATTTAATCCAACTATTCCTAAATCCCCTGTTAATATATAGTCATATTCTTCTATTTTTTTATTTTTATTATTTATATGAGTTAATAACGTATCATATGCAGCTTTAGCCATTATACTTCCCATATCTAAAGCATCAGATGTATTAGAATCAATAGTCTTTCCTATTGTAAATGATTCTACTTTTATTTTTGTTTTTTTATTTGTTAAAAGCACGCTGCTAGCGCCACTTACTGTAATAGTAGTCGTTTCTCTTTTTTTAATACCATAACTAGTCGGATATCTAAATTGCCTTTCTGCCGAACCAAAATTAGAAGAAGTAAATGTTAATACATTTTTACAAATATTATTAGAAATAAATATTGATCCTAATCCTAATGATAATAAAGAAGTGGAACATGCTCCATATGTACCAATAAAAGATGAATCTATTTCTTTCGCAGTTAATGATGAATTAACTATTTGATTAGTTAAATCTCCTCCTATTATTAATTCAATATCTTCTTTATGCATATTTGCTTTTTTTAACACAACATTAATAGAATTTAATAACATTTTTCTTTCTGATTCTTCATATGTTTTTCTTCCTGCATATAATGATGAATAACATTTATCTATATATTTACCAATTAGTCCGTTTTTTTCTTTTTTACCACCTATTGTAGAACAGGTATTAATATATGTATGTTTAAAATTAATCGTTATGCCCATATATTAATACCTAACACATTTAATATATAATACAAAGTAGCAAAATAAAATGCAGCAAACATTCCAAATGCAATAACACTTCCAGCAAGAGAAAAAATATTGCCACCTATACCTTGAATTAAACCTTCTGAACGTCCTTCCATAGATGACGATGTTAAAGAATTAGCAAATCCAGTTGTTGGTAAAAATAGACCTGCGCCTAGTTTTTGTGCAATATTATTATAAAAACCAAAAAAAGTTGAAATTACTGAAAATATAATCATACTTAGTGATGAATAAAGTGAAGCAGTATTATCATCTAAAAATAAATATTTTCTTCCTATTACATAAATAATTTCAACTATAAGTGCTACTACACCACCACCAAAAAATGCATAAATAATATTTTTTAATGGTTTCTTTTTAGGTAAATTTCTTTTTACAATTTTTTTATATTCAAATTCATTCATTATTTTCACCTAAAATTATTATGTGTTTTTATTGTTTTATATATTCTATTTTAATCTTTTGCAATATCTTTTTTTCTAATCTAGACACTTGTACTTGAGACATATATAGTCTACTAGCCACATCTTTTTGTGTTAAGCCATCAAAATATCTTAATTGCACAACCATCCTTTCTATTTTATCTAATTTGCTTATGGCGATATATAAGTCTATATCTTTATTATCTTGTATATCTGCGATAGTATCTAAATACGTTATATCTTCATTTTCTTTCATTTTAGAATCTAATGAGTAACATACATAATTAGATTCTAATGCCTCTAAAACTTCTTCTTTTGTTAAAGATAATTTATTACATAATTCTTCAATTGTTGGTGAATAATTAATATTACTTTCATATTGCATTATTCTTTTATAATTATCTTTTATACTTCTTGATACTGATATTAAGCCATTATCTCTATAATATTTTCTTATTTCTCCTAAAATTAAAGGAACAGCATAAGTAGAAAACTCTGTATTATATGATTCATCATATTTATTAATTGCTTTTATTAATCCCATATTCGCACATGATAATAAATCTTCTTTTTCAGAATCATTTATTTTATATTTTTTTAATAAAGATATAACAAGTGGTTTATGATAGTTTAATAAATATAATTTTGCATTTTCATCTCCATTTTTAGCTTTTTTATATACTTCTTTTAAATTATATTCTTTCTCCTTGTAAAACTGAGTCATGATATATTTCCTTAGTCATTACAATTTTAGTGCCCATACCATAAACAGAACGAATATCAAAATAGTCTGATAATGTTTCCATTATAGTTAAACCCATACCAGCACGTTCTAGATCAGGTCTAGTTGAATAATGAGGCTTTTTTGCTTCATCTAAATCTTTAATTCCAATACCAAAGTCTATTATTGTTAATGTTATCCTATATTCTTCAATTTCACACTTTAAAATAATATCTTTTTCACTATTAAAGTTATATCCATGAATTATTGAATTGGATACTGCTTCAGATACAATAGTTTTTATTTCACCTATTTCTTCAATCGTTGGATTTAAACATGATATAAATGTAGTTACAGCATTTCTAGCTAAACATTCATTATCAAGTGTTGCAGAAAATTTTAATTCCATTTTATTCATTGTCTTATTTTCATTTCCTTTCTAAAATCAGATAGATTTTTATATTCTTTCATTATCGAGAACAAACCACTTATTCTAATTACTTTTCTTGAATAAGGTGAAAGATTAATAAATAAGCATTCTCCTTTTATTTTTTCAATTTCATTAAATCTTCCAAGTATTAATCCAATTCCAGATGAATCAATAAAAGTACAATACTTTAAATCAAATACTAAATATCTTGGTCCATATTTTGCCATTTCTCTATGTATCTTTTCTCTATAAATTAAAGTCTTAGAAGAATCTAATTCACCTGTAAATTTAATAACTAAACCATCATTAAATGGAGTTATTTTTATTTTATTTTCCACATTATTTCCTCCTAAATCTAATATTATATGTATCTATAATAATAAATAAAGGTACTCGAGTAAGTACGACTGGTTTCGGTTAATTTCGTTGAGTTTCAACGTTATATTATTTATTTATGAATTTATTTTTTTTAAATAAATAGATTATTGATACTAAAGAATATTATTAAGTATTTAAATGTTATTAA
>CAYVZF010000055.1:0-9194 GCA_964456095.1 uncultured Erysipelotrichaceae bacterium | reverse complement strand
TGTATTTTTATACAATATGAACAAAAACTATCTATAGTTTTACCTAAAGAGAGCATATTATTATTCACATTAAACCTTTAGGTTTTAAAAAAACTATCAAGGATTTTATTTACATTTTTATTATAACAAATATGATAAGCTATTTCAATATAGCCCGTCTTTAGGATAGGATAAACGCATGAAATTTCTTTAAACAATTATAAAAAAATTATTAAATTAGTACACCTATTATTTCAATATGTGGTCTTTATTTTCTAACTATAATTTAAAATAATAATTATATATTTTTCATACATTATAGTAACTTATCATAAATAAAAAGTAACCTCTATAGACTATTAGTTATTTTCACCAAAATTGGTGAAATCTTTTGCGTCCGAATTGGTTACTTTTATATTGATACGCACATTCAATTAGTAAATGTTAAAATTAATATAACTTTCAATTTGTTTTATAATTTCTTCTTCATTAATAGAAGCATCAATATATAAATCATAATTGTTTTTATCTCCCCATTTTTTATTAGTTACCATGTTATAATATTTACTTCTTGCATAATTCGATTTCTTCATATTTTCTATTGCGGATTCTTTTGTATCTCCATACATTTCCATTATATTTTTTATTTTATAATCTTCATTAGCATAAAGAAATATTTTAACTAGATACTTATGATTCTTTAAATAAAAATCAGCACATCTTCCTACAATAACAAAGCTTTCTTTATTTGCTAAATCATTTAATATTTCATTTTGAGCAATAATTGATTCTTTATTAACATCTAATGATAAATATGTCATGTATCCATCATCATTTTTATTAACTTCACTAATATATTTTTTATCTAAGCCTCTTGATTTTGCTTCAATTCTAGTTAATTCTTTATCATAGAATTTAATATTTAATCTTTTTGCAATCATTTTTCCTATTGTTTTTCCACAAGTTCCATGTTCACGAGATATAGTAATTATTAAATTAGTAGAGGTACTTATTTTTTCTTCAATAACATCAATTTTATTTTTAATAACATTTTTTAAAATAAAAAATGAAATTAAAGCTGTTATTAATTCAGCGATAGGAAAAGTCCACCAAACAATATCGACTACATTTTCTGAAAGAGTAAATAAATACGCTACTGGGAAAACAAATATTACAAGTCTACATAAAGATAAAAGAAATGGTTTAAATGCATATCTTAAAGCTTGAAGAACACCTTGAATTGCAACAGTAAAACCCATAAATATATATCCAAGAGCAGCAATTCTTGTTGCTTTTTCACATATTGCAATCAATTCAATAGTGGAATCACCAGTAAGCGCAAATAATTGTGATAATGGCTTTGCAATTATTTCAAAAAGTATTGTTATTATTATCATTACAATAATAGTATCAATAATACCATATTTTATACAATCCATAGAGCGTTTTTTATCTTTCATTCCATAATTAAATGAAAGAATTGTAATTATTGTGTTTGATAATCCAAAGCAAGAAAACAATGCAATTTGTTGTATTTTATAATATATGCCAAACGCTCCTACTAAAATTGTTGGATCTGTATTAGAATTACCTAAAATAACATTCATTCCCGCCATCATAACAGATAATAAGCATTGCATTATTGCAGCGGAAACACCAATTGAATATATTCCTTTTATTATTTCTTTATTAGGTTTAATATATTTTAAATTACCATTTATTTCCTTATTTTTTGTGTAATGCAAAATCATTGCAATAAATAAAGATACAAATTGTCCAAAAACAGTAGCCCATGCAGCACCTGAAACACCCATATTTAATGGAAATATAAATATATAATCAAAAACAATATTAATAACAGCACCTGAAACTTGTGCAATAGTAGAATACATAGTTTTACCTGTTGCTTGTAATAATCTTTCATAGATTGTAAATCCAATTGATCCAAGCGATAATGTAGAACAAATAGTTAAATATTTAGTTCCTAATTCAATAACTTGTTCATTATTAGTGAATAATGAAATAAACCATCTAGAACCAAATAGTCCAAATAATAAGAACATTAAATAAATGATTAATGATAAAAATATACCATTACCCGCGATAAGATTAACTTTTTCTTTATTCCTTTCACCTAAACTTTTTGAAAGAAGTGCATTTAATCCTACACCTGTACCGACACCAATTGCAATAATTAAAATTTGAATTGGAAAAGCATAAGTTAATGCTTCATTTGATATTGCACCTAAGCCTTCAATATTTGCAACAAATATACTATCTATAACATTATATAAAGCTTGCAAAATCATTGAAATCATCATTGGAAGTCCCATCTTCCAAAATAATTTTTTAAATGGCGTAGTAGCCATTTTGTTTTGTTTAATATCTTCCATAATTTCCCCCTAAAAATAAAAAGTGTATAGATCCAAATCAATCGGACTTACACACTTTTGTTGCTCATTGACCAAATTATTTTTTCAAATTCAGTAATTTTTTTCAAGAAGAAAAACAAAAAAATATTTATTTCTTATGTTTAAAAAATACCTTTTAGAGTCTTTTTATATCTAAAAGGTATTAACTTTTTATTAATATTATCTATTTATTTTTCAATTCTTCAAACTTAGCTTTCATAGTATCATTACCACGAGTCAACTTACGAATTGTTAAGTCTTGGGCTTTATCATTAGCAAGTCTTAAATTATTTTCACTACTAATTAGATTTTCCTTAACTTTTGTTAAATGAGATATAGTTTTATCAATTTCTTCAATCGCTGTTTTAAATTTAGAACTAGCAGTATTAAAATTTTTAGAAAATTTATCTTGGAAATCATTTAACTTTTCTTCAAAATTTGTAATGTCTAAATTTTGATTCTTAATAATTGCTAATTCATTTTTATAATCTAAAGATTTTTGCGCGGCATTTCTTAATAAAGTAATAATTGGTATAAAGCATTGAGGTCTAACAACATACATCTTATCATATTTATATGAAACATCTACAATTCCAGCATTGTATAATTCATTATCTTTTTCTAGCATTGTAACAAGTACTGCATATTCACAGTTTTTCTCTTTTCTATCTTTATCTAACTCTTTAAAAAAGTCTTCATTTTTATGTTTAGTCGCGGTAGTATCATTTTCATTTTTCATTTCAAACATAATTGAAATTAATTCTGTATTATTATCATCAAATTCACGATAAATATAATCCCCTTTACTACCTGTTCTAGCATCATTATCTTTTTCAAAATAAATCTTTTTATTATTAAAAGCAGTAGCTCTTATTTTATTAAACTCTATTTCACAATGTTGTTCTAAAGATTCTCCGACTAACTTAGTTGATAATTTACTCTTAAGATCTTTATAATATTCAATCAATTCCTCTTTTTGTTTCAACATCTCATTATTTTTATCATTGATGTTTTTAATATTCATTTCATTTTCAGATTTCATGATTTCAATCTTATAATTTAAATCTTTAATTTGTTCATTCTTTTCTAATATAGCATTATTTACTTTATTTTGAGTTTCAACTTCTAGACTTCTGATTTTATCATTTAACTTAACTATTTCAATATCTTTTTTATTAATTAATTCTGTATTTTTATTTAATGCATCATTAACCGCGATAACTTTATCCTTTTCATAATTTTCAATTTTTGATTGTAACGCAGATATTTTTGAATTAAGTTCAGATATTAATATATTATTTTTAGATTCAATATCTTTTCTTTCAATATCAAAATCTTTATTAATATTTGAAAGTTCCATTTTTATTCTATTTTCAACTTCTTCTTTAAATATTTTATCCCTTATTTGATTTTTAATTTCATTATAATCAGTTTCATCAACACTAAATACTTCACCACATTTTGGGCATTTAATTTCAGCCATATTCTTTATTCTCCTTCTTATATTTTAAGTATAAATTTATTTTACTAATTATTCATTATTTATTTCTTACATCATCTTTTTTTAAAAAAGTTCTTTTTTTGTTCTTTTGTAGATAACTTTTTAAAGTCTTCAGGTAGTTCATATCCTTTACCAACTAGTCCCATAAGCGCATCTAATTGATTGACATCGATTTCATCTTCAATAAACATTCCTCCAAGCATTGCTATCATCATTCTATCAATTTCATTTTCATCTTTATATCCTTCTTTTTTTAATTGATTTCTAACTTCATCTAAAGCCATTTTTGCTTCTTCTACTTTCATAAATCATTTCTCCTTTATTTTTTTTCTTATATATATTGATTAAAGACTTCTGTTGTATTTTTTATAATTCTATTTCATCATATTCATCACATATTGCCTCTTTTAAAAATTCACCAATTCCAGGTTCACCATCAGGTAAATACTTATCAAATTCAAGAGCGGTGTCAAGCGCAGCACGAGGATTTTCAAATAAATAATAGTTTAAAATATACCCTAAACTAGTTAAGTAATCACATACATCTTTTGAATTTTCTTTAAATGATTCAAAATCATAACTATCTAAACAAAATTTCCAAAGTTCAACAAATCTTTTTTCTTCTTTGCTTAATTTGTCTATGTTAATATCATCATTTTTATTAATCAATTCCATTACTAATTCATCATTAATTATATTTAATTTTTCATTATCGTTATAGCACATAATATTCAATAATACAAATGCGTATGAAAAGTTAATAATCATCTTTTCTAACGACTTATTCCATCCCCACTCTGCATATCCATCCTCACAAAAATCTTCTTTTAAACACATATATGAGTCATCATACATAGGATCAATGCATACGCTACGAATAATTTCGTTTAATTCTTCTTCAGTCATCATTTTCTATCTCTAGCTCCTTAAAAATAATATCTTCCATATAATTTTGCTTTTTTTATAAAATCCGCATCCAACTTACATTCAAGTGATTCGATAACATATCGATATATAAATCCATTTATTATTCCATCTTCCCATAAAATTAATAATTCTTTTTCTAAATCATTAATAATTAATCCTTCTTTTATTTTAGTTTCAAAATAACATCTAACCTCTATAAAATTCATTGAATTAATATCATTCATTGTTAGTTTTTTTCTAAAACTGAATGATTTATTTACTCTAATGATCTCCTCTAAAATATCAGCTTTTCTTTTTATTTTTAATTTATCAATAATTGATAAATATTCTCCATATGTTATTTCTTTATCATTTAATAAATTAATTAATATATTAGATGCATTGGATTTATTATATTTTTTTAATCTATTTATAAGATTAATATTTTTATTATCATGTATCATCATGTTACTAACCCAAATAAATAATATAAAGTTTTATAAGCATTTATTATAAAATTAAAGCAACAATAAAGGCGATAATGTACCATAAAATATCTTTAATCTTTTCCATTTATCTTCACCACCTTTTTTAATCATGTACCAAGTAATATATTTAATAAATATAGTTCTATATTTCATAGTTAGTTCCTTTAAAATAATTAGTAGATGGATAACAAATAATAAGTTATGAAACACAAATTCATAGGAGAAATTTACTGCTAATTTACGGAGGTTAAAAAATGCCATCTACTAATTATTTAATTCATAAAAGTTAAATACAAATTCAACTTACACTTAAATAATAAAAGATATTTTTTTTAAAATAAAGAGGTCTAGCTTTCTATTACTTCCAAAATGATTAACTTTTATTTTATATATTTATATATAATATATATTATATATAATATATAAGTTCACAAAATTTTATTAAAAAAAATGAAAAAAAAGATGCTTAATATAATTATTTAAGTCATCTAATCATTTTTGTTTTTACAAAAGTTTATATAATAACATATGTCCTGTATCGACAGTTTCATATCCATCTTTTAACCATTTTGATTTAATCTTTTTTATTTTATCTTTATTAATTAACTTAAGATATTCTTTTGAAACTTTTGATGTTTTTGGATTGTAATATTTTTTACCATCTTTTTCATAGTATTCTTTTGGTGTAATATTAAAAGCAACTTTTAGCGTATTACTTTTAATATAGCCATAATTAGGATCATTTTCCTCAATAGAATAAAGTAAATATTCAATATCTATTATAAAATCAAAATATTCACATTCGGCATATTTGATTCCTATATTAGATAATGTTTTAACAAGTATTTTCTTTAAATTTTTATTATCATAATAAGAAAAAAATAATTCTTTGAATGATAATTTTAAATTACTATTAATAATATCGTTATCAGATGGTAAATAATTTAAATCAATTAAATATTTTACTTTTAACATATGAAGAGAAGCAAATGTTAATCTATGATCATTTATTTCATCTAGATATTTTATTAACTTAAGAGTTTTATCTTTACTCTTTGTTACATTAGTAATCAATTTATTATATTCATTAATATCAAATTCTTTTTTATTATCTTCTACTTCAAATTGAAATGAATATCCACGATTAAAGATTGTATCATTTAAATCATACATATAATCAGCATCAAAATTATGTCTAATAACAAGCTCTATTGATCTATTTAATATTTCTTTTTCAGATAAATGTAATTCTTCATATAAATCAAATAACGCTTCTTGTTCATCAATATAACTTACCATTATCATTCCTCCAAAAAATAATAATAAATAGAAGAATAACCATTAGGACCAAAACTAGAAAATTCTTCTTGATTATTAAGAACTAATCCATAAGCAAGATTTAATATCTTATTATCTTTTATTTTCTTTTTAAAAGTATTAATAATTCTTTTTTGATGTAATTCATCATCATAGTAATCATTTTCTCTTAAATACTCTTTATTTAATATATTAAACTTTATTTTTAATGTATTAGCTTCCTTTTTTGATAAAAGATTTAATATACATTCAATATATAAAGCAAACCTAACAAATTTATCATCAAGATCAAAATTAAGCATATTTTCTTTTTTTATTTGAGCAATTAGTAGATTTTGTAATTGTTTAATATCATCAGGCGCAACAACATAAGAAAATAATGATACTAATAAATCATAAATATTATTAATCTTTTTATCTTTACAATAATTCATTATAGTTTCATATCTAGCTAGTTTTGAATATTGAATTTTAATGTGCTCCATACCTAAAAACATTAAATTAACCTCAATTCCTATTTCATTAACATAATCGATCAACTTTTCTGTTATTGATTTATTCTTTTTAGCACATTCTACTAAATAGTAAAAATAGTTTTTATTAAAAACTTCATACGAATATATTTTTGGTTTATTATTATCAAAATATATTCTCGTTTGTATGTGATTCAAAAATGTTTTCTTTTTTCTTATTGGCATATCATAAAAATAATCTGGTAATGAAAAATTATTGTAACTCAATATTTCTTTTAATTCTTTTTCATTAATCTGGTTATCAATATAAAATTTAAAAGCATTTTCAGCGAATAACATATTATTAGATGCTTGTAATAAATCAATAATATTTTTAATTTTTGATTCCATTTAATAGTTAGCTCCTTATAAGATAATATTATAAAAATATTTTTTAAAATCAATAAAAAAATAATATTAATATTTGATTAACATTTAATTTTTTTTTAACATAAATATCTTTAGATATTATGTTATATATTGAATCTAGAATTTTATAATCATAAAAATTTGAATATTATTACTTAAAAACATATATTGAAAATCAAAATATATCAAAATACCATTTATCAAAAATAAGTAATATTCCTAAAACCACTATTAATGATATATGTTCTGGGAAAAGTTCTTTAAAAAATTGTTCTGCACGAACAATTCAAAAACTTGCAAAATCACTAAATTGTTCGATGGAATATATTATGTCACTAGATACAAAAAATGATTCTAAAACAGGATTATCAAAAAATAAAGAGTATCCTTGAATGTGATTTAACACCATATTTACAATCATCATTAGAAAACATGATAAATCATGGAAATTTTTTGATAGCGGTAAAAAAGATTATCAATGGGATATGAATTGGTGTGAATTAAATGCAGTTATTAATTGTGCTGAAGTTGATCAAGTTATATCTAGTGAACAAGCGTGGTATTTAAAAGAAAAATATTTAAGAATGAAAAGAGAGGAATGATAAATGATCGATTTTACTAATTCTAAAATTTGTAAGAAGACATATGTTGGTGCAAATGGAAGTAAAATATCTATATTATATAATGATGAATTATATATTCTAAAATTTTCTCCATTTCCAAGTATAAACAAAGAAATAAGTTATACAAATAGTTGTATTTCAAAATATATTGGATGTCATATTTTTGAAAGTATAAGCATATCTGCACAAAAACAATACTAGTAATTTATAAAAAAAGCAATAAAGAAAAAATTGTTGTTGCTTGCAAGGATTTCGCATCAGAAGGATTTGTTTTACAAAATTTTGCTTCATTAAAATAGTGAAAAAATTTTATTAATCGATGTTAATTTCATCGATTTTTTTATAATTTATATATCAGCAAAATTTTTTGCAAAAAAAACATGGCATCATATTTGATACCATGCAATAGAATAAATTTTATTATTAAATAATTGTAAATGAATTATTATTATCATTTACAGTAGCAACAAATGAACGAACTCTTTCATCATCATAATTGATAGTAACTTTCTTACCATTATCAATTACTTGATTAATTTCTTCATCATTTAAGCCATTAAGTGCTAAAGCGGTACTTAAGCCAATTTTTCCAAGTTTATTAGTATAAGAACCATTAATAACTAATTTTTTAGCAGTTAAAGAATATAAATCAGTTTTATTTTCATTTGCTTCAGCACTTCCTGTATATGTAGCACTATAAGACCATGTATAAGACTCAGTTAAAAGAGTTTCATCACCTTTACCAGAACCAGATACTTTATAAGTAAATGAATTTCCATTTAATTTTAAAGTGTTACCTGCAGTATCTTTATAAGTAGTTCCTCCACAAGAAGCTAATAAAAATACAGAACAAGTACATAATAATATTTTTTTTAGTTTCATAATATTTCCCTCACCTTTTCTTTAATTTTATTTTATCGAATTTATTTTTATTATGCAATATGTTTTTTTAATCAAAATTACATACAAATCTAATAAAAACATTTAAATTAAACACATTTATCAATATTGTTAATATTACTTATCAATAGCGCGCGACTTTCGCAGTTTTGCCCTCTAAAAAAATAAAATAACAAAATTTTATATCA
>CAYVZF010000054.1:0-9315 GCA_964456095.1 uncultured Erysipelotrichaceae bacterium | reverse complement strand
ATTTATCATGGCAAAAGTATTCGCTGTAAATGCTGGTAGTTCATCATTAAAATTCAAATTATTTGAAATGCCTGAAGAAAGTGTTATTTGTTCAGGTTTAATTGAAAGAATAGGTGAACCTACTGGCCGTTTTATTTTAAAAGTAAAAGGAAGAGATAATTATGTTGTAACAGAACCAATTAAAGATCATGCAGTCGCAGTTGAAATGTTACTCAAAGCATTAATTGATCAAAAAATTGTTAATAGCCTTAATGAAATAAAAGGATTAGGTCATAGAATAGTTCAAGGTGGTTCATATTTTAAAGAATCAGTTGTTATTACAAAAGAAGTAGAGAATATTATTGAAAGTTTAATACCTCTTGCACCTCTTCATAATCCTGCTCACTTAATAGGTTATAGAGCATTTAAAAAAGCATTACCAAACGTTGATAATGTTGCAGTATTTGATACAGCATTCCATCAATCAATGGAACCACAAGATTATATGTATGCTTGTAATTATGAATATTATGAAAAATATATGGTAAGAAAGTATGGTGCGCATGGAACATCTCATAAATATCTTGGAGAAGAAGCTCTAAAATATTTAAAAGATGTAAAAGATCCAAAAATTATTACTTGCCATATTGGTTCAGGTGCATCAATATGTGCGATTAAAGATTCAAAATGTGTAACAACATCTATGGGACTTTCTCCTCTTGCGGGAGTTATGATGGGAACAAGAACTGGTGATATCGATGCATCAGTTATTCCATATATCTGCAAACAAACTGGAAAAACAGTTGATCAAGTATATGATGAATTTAATAAAAAATCTGGTTTATATGGTATATCAGGTGTTTCAAATGATACTCGTGATGTTTCAAAAGCCGCGAGCGAAGGAAATGAAAGAGCAATTTTAGCGCTTCAAATGTATACACGCAGAATCATTGATTATATAGGTCAATATTATGCACGTTTAGGTGGATGTGATTTAATCGTATTCTCTGCAGGTGTTGGTGAAAATGGTCCTGATTATCGTAAGGCAGTTTGTGATGGATTAAAAGAAGCATTTGGTGTTCAAATTAATGATGAATTAAATAACATCATGGTCCAAGGAAAAGAAGGATTAATTTCTACAATTGATAGTAAAATTAAAGTTGCGGTAATTCCTACAGATGAAGAAATCATGATTGCACGTGATGTATATAATTTAGTTGATATTAAATAATTAAAAAAAAGATGATAGTTTGCTATTCATCTTTTTTTTGCATTAATTTACATCGGAGATTTTAAGAAATGTCCTAAAAATCCATCAATATCAATATTTTTATCAAAGAAATATTTATCTAATATATCTTTAGTTAATAATTCATCTTCAATCGTAAAAGAAAAATATGGTAAAAAATCTTTCTTTATTAATTCTTTTTTATCAAGTAGATTTAATGGTTTATCAGATAATACTTTTACATAGCATCTATCATCACTTAAAAATGGATAAAGAGTATTAATTCTGTCTTGATAATAAAATCTTTCTTTTTTACACATTCCACATTTAATGTTATCTTTTTTTAAAGCTGAAGCAATTGGACAAGACTTTAATGACATTAATTCAATATATCCATATATTGGATAATAGATATTTGGAATCATATTATATTTATTTATAAAACTATTTTTTATTTCACATGCATTTTTATATGAAACTTCATAAGATAAAGTAACTCCTTTACAATCATATTTATAGCATAATTCTAATGAATTACTATTTGTTATATTTCCATATGGAGAAATAATACAATTTTTATTTGAAATATAGTTTGATAAAAATAAGTCACATTCATTTTTTAAAATATTGCTATCATTAATTAACTTAATACGTTTATCAATAGTTTTATATTTTTTAAATAATTCAATAGAATTAACAAATATATAGTCAAAATCGTAATTTATACATACATTTAATTGTTTTTCATTATTAACACAGCAAATTGGCTTATTATGTGTTTCAATTTTATTTATGTTATATAAATTAACTTCATTTTTTTGATACTTATTTTCTCTTTTTTGTTTTTCTATAAATAAACCTTGATATGCTTTTCTTCTTAATTCATTTAATAATTTATTAGGATAAAATAATCCTGGTTCAATTTCAAAATCCAATTCTTTTAAATCAAATGGATATTTATCTGATTTTTTTAATCTATCAAATATATCTTGTTTACTTGTAAATGAATTAATACTTTTATCTAATTTTATTTTAATTGTTGATGTGTATTGAATATCACCATCTAATAAAGTTAAGGATAATCCATCTTCTTTCGATGCATAAAAATATCCTTTAATATCTTTTTTATTAATCTTAGATAAATACTTTACTGCTTCTTTTTCTAATAAACTTGATTTTGTTTTTAATAAAATGTCACCAACTTTAATATTCTTTTCTTTAGTGATTATTTCAACATAATCACCTTTTTTTGCTTCATAAACATCATTACCTTTTAATTTAAAATGCGTTAACAAAAAACCATTTTCTAATGACTTAAACTTTAAACCATCATGTATATTTAATTCATTTTTTAAAACAATGAAAAATGAATTTTTTGTTATTTTAGATACTTTTCCTAATACTATTCCTTGATGAGAAGAAGATTTTTGATTTAAAACCTTTGTTTGAGATTCATTAAACATATATCCTTTTGTAAATTCTCTATTAAATACTGTTTTAAAATCTAATATACATTTATCTAAATCAAATTTTGCTCCATCAATTATTTTACGATAATATGAAGTTACTATATGAATATATTCAATACCTTTCATTCTTCCTTCAATTTTTAATGAATCAATTCCTTCTTTTTTTAATTCATCTATATAGTTAATAGTGCATAAATCTTTAGTAGATAAAATATAACCTTCTTTTTTTAATGAATTACTAACAAGATTACCTTTCATTCTACAAGGTTGAGCACATTTACCTCTATTACCTGATCTATCTCCAATAAATGAAGACATTAAACATCTTCCAGATTCAGAAACACATAATGCACCATGAACAAATACTTCTATTTCAATTTTTGTTTTTTCTTTAATCTCTTTAATTGTTTCAATTGGTGTTTCTCTTGCTAAAACAATTCTTTTAATCCCCATTTCTTTTAATTTTAATGCTTGCTCTAATGAATTAACATTCATTTGTGTAGATGCATGTAAAGGAAAAGAAGGAAACATTCTGTGTAAAATGGAAACTAATCCTAAATCTTGTACGATAAAAGCATCAACACCAATATTGATATATTTTTCACATTCTTTAATACACTCATTTATTTCACTTTCAAATAATAATGTATTAACAGCAACATAAACTAAAACATCATTTAAATGTGCATATTTAACACATTCTTCTAATTCTTCTATAGTAAAATTATTGGCATACGCTCTTGCAGAAAATGATTTTCCTCCAACATAAATAGCATTCGCACCACTTGATAATGCGACATAAAAGCTTTCTTTATTTCCTGCAGGGGCTAGTAACTCCATAAGATTCTCCTAATTAATACTTAGATATTATAAAGAGTAACTTATTTATTTTTCAATTTTTTAATTACTTCTTCTATATTTTCTTTCATTTCTTTACTAGACATAAATGAATATATAACATTATCTTCTTTTAATATTTCAACTTCATTTATAGATTCAATATATTTAATCTTTTTATGTTTAATTAATCTATTATTTTTATTAACATTTTCATCCATATCAGGAAATGGAAGAATATATATATAATCAAATTTCAATAATTCTTTTTTAAATTTATTTTTAAACTTATTAAATCTTGAATATCTATCTGGTTCAAATATTGCCACATATTTATAATTTTTATACATCATTTTAATATTATCATAATGCATTTTTATTTGCTTATGATGATGCGCATAATCATCAATAATATATGTAGAATTAATATTCATTATATTAAATCTTCTTTTAGCGCTTTCAAATGTTTCTATCTTATTAACATCAAAATCAATATCATTTATTTTACAAAATGCATAACAAAAAGTGAGCATTTCTATAAATTGTATTCCTTTTAATCTTGTTTTAATATGTAAAGCAAATGAAGTAAAGCTATAAATATCAAATTCCATATAATCTTTATTGAATATTACATTTTGATATGAAAAGTCTGCTTTTTTTGACTTTCCAATTGTAATAGAATTTTTAAATATTTTTCTTAATGAATATGGAACATAACTTCTTTTTGCTTTTGAAACAAATTTAATAAAACTATTTAAATATTGCTTATAATTTTTAAAATAATCACAATGATCATAATCAATATTTAATAATATTACTTCTTCAGGATTATAATATAAAAAATGATCTTTATATTCACATGATTCTAAAATAAATTTATTACTATCTTTAATAATATCGCTTCTTCCATCTCCTCTTAAATAAGATGAATTTGTTAAATGCGATAATAAACCTACCATTGATGTTTTACCATGACTACCACATATTGAAACTAATCCCTTTTTATTTAAATAAAAAGATAAAAACACGCTATAAGAGATAACAATTTTATTTTCAATTATTATTTTATCTTCAAATGAATGACCAATTATATAAATATCAGCATTAATATTCTTATATGAATTTAATGGTAATACATCTATATCATTTTCTTTTAATGAATCTTCCGTTTGAATATAATCATTAACATCCTCACCTACTACATAATTATTATTTTTCTTTAATAAAATAGCTAATGAAGACATTCCTGAGCCTATCGGAATATTCAGGTGTCTAGCATTAAGATATTTCGACAAAATAAAACCACTCCTATTAAGAGTGGATATACTTATCGTTTAAATATTAACATTATATTAGTATCATTATATATTTCAAATTTTACAAGTTGCCATCCTTCTTGTCCTAATTCATTACATTTTTTATCAATCTCAAATTGAGATACTTCAGAATCCATTGGCGTTAAAAATAAATTAACTGTTTTATATTCATATGCTTTCATTTTTATACCTCCACAATTTCTCCAGTATTAATATAGTTCCATGCTTCTTGCTCTGCTTCATTAAGTATTTCATAAGCATGAATTAAATAATCTGTTTCCGATAGTTCAACGATATTTTCACTCACAATTAATCTTATTTTTTGCAACGTTTCTAATCTTAATTGCATTTCATAATATCTTTCATCTTTTGTATCACCTGTTTCTTGCGATAAATATTTTAATAAACTATCAAGATTCTTTTTATTTAATAACTTTCTCATATTTACTTCAGCCATATTTTCTTGTGAATAAATTGTAATATTATTTTCTGTAAATATTTTTTCAATATCTAAATACTTCATAACATCTGTAGTTAAATGGTAAATATGTTTAACAAATAGAATATCAAATTCTTTGTTGCAACACATATTCATAAGATTATTAAAGTTTTCTTTGTCACCATTTAATGCTGTTTCAATAATTACTTCTTTCAGAATCCAATCTTCATGTTCTATCACAAAATTCTTTAATTGACTAACTAAACATTCTTGGTATCCATCATCATACGGATAATTTAGATAAATTACTACTCTCTTCATACTTCTCTTCCTTTTCTATTTCTTGATATAATTTTTCGAATAACTCTTGCATTTTTTCATCTACTATTTCAACTAACAATAAATACTTTTCCAATTCTTGAACTGGTTCAAATTCATTAGATGCTCTAGTTCTAATTTCATTTAATTCCTTTAGTTCATTTATATAATCTAATACTTTTATACTTACATTCATAATTCACTTTTAATCCCTTACTATTTTTCAAAATTGTATATTATTTTAAATTTATATCCATCATCTTTTTTACTTACAATTACTTTAGATACTAACGCTTTAATTATTTTAAGTTTATCTTCTTCTAAAGATAACTCATTAACAACATCAATAAAACTTATTAGCTTCTTCATTTTTGTTTCAATTATTTTCTTTTTAGTAATTAATTCATTAATCTTAATATTTAATGATTGAAGTTCTTCATTTAATATTCTATTAGATAATTCATATTCAATATCATCTATTTCTTCAGCAACTAATTTTTCAAATAATACTTGAAAATCAATATCAATATCTTTAATTCTTTTTTCAACTCTATAAATTTCTTTTTCATCAAATATAGTCATTTTCTTCTTTTGTGTCATTTCAATAAATTGTTCTTTACTAATTTTTATTTGTTTGATTAATTTCTTTATATCTCTAAATACAACATCATGAAGAATTTGACTTTTAACATAAATTTTTTCATAAAAGTTACTATAATATGTTGTTTTAAATAATTTTCCTTCACTATTGAAAGTTCCACTAAAATTCATTGCTCTACCAGAATCAGTAAATACAATTCCTTTTAATCCTAGATTATCTACATCTAAATGGTTTTTCTGTTTGTTTTTAGTATTTCTTTCTTTTAGAATTTCTTGTGCTTTTATAAAATCATCATTTTTAATAATTGCTTCATGTGTATTTTCTTTTTTCTGCCATAAACTCCTATCACTTTTACATAGTTTTTTTCCATATTTAGATGTTGAATATCTAAAATTAATTTGAGTACCCGTATATTGTTCATCTTTTAAAATTGTATATATACTGTGGTTCTGCCAATCATACTTTCCACTCTTTGTTAAAATCCTATTGTTTTTATGTCTTGAATTAAAATAATGAGAAGGTGTTAATATTTTACTATCTTTTAAATATTCACATATACTTTTTACAGTTTCGCCACTTATATATCTTTTAAATATTTCTTGTACAATAGGTGCTGTTTCTTCATCAATAATATAGTTATTATCCTCAACTAAATATCCATAATGTCCTAATGTTGAAAGTGTTCCATGTTTAGCTCTATTTTTATGTCCCACTCTCATTTTTTTACTACATTCTTTAAGATAATATCCATTTAAAAAATTTTTAATTGCAATACCTAGTTCTTCTGTATCTGCAGTTTTACTATCATAATTATCTTGAATTGAAATAAATCTAATTCTATTAGCAACAAAATAATCTTCTACATAATATGATACCTTTAAAAAATTTCTTCCTAATCTTGATAAATCTTTAACAATTATGCATCCAAATCTTTTTAATTCTAAATCATTTATCATATTTTGAAATCCAAGTCTATCAAATGTGCTTCCTGAATAACCATCATCAATATAAATATTATATAAAGTCAAACCATTGTCATTTACATATTTTTTGCAAATATCCATTTGATTCTCAATACTAATACTAACATTATCCATTCCATCTTCAGAAGATAATCTACAATATATTGCTACTAAATTTTCTTTAATTGCCATAAAAATACTCCTTCAACATATCTGGAACTCCATAGAATCTTATTTCCATTTTTATTTCATTATTTATTTTAGTAATATAGATTTTATCTATTATGCTTAAAATTACATTTCTATCGATTTCTTTTCCTGCAATATTTTCTACTCTTTGTATAAATTCATTTGTTACGTTTAAATAATCAATATCATTATTTGATTTTTCTTGTTTCCGTTTTATTTCATCAATTTTAATTTTGTTTGCTTCAAATTCTTCAGAATATGAATTTAGCATTCTATTATAAGTTTCCTGAGGTAAACCACCTTCAGTATTTTTTTCAAATAATCTTTGCATTAAAATATCTAATTTTTTATTTCTTGCAATCAATTTATCAAGTTCTGAAGTATCAAATGGATTAACTACTTTCTTTTTACTTTTTTGATAATTTATTGCGTATTCTCTTATTTGATCTTTCTCTTTTAAAACACGACTAATTAATTTTTCTAATTCAAGATATATTATTTTATCTAATACTTCAATTCTAACACCTTGTCTATTATCACAATGATTTTTAATATCTTTTCTGCAAACATATGAATAAGATTCTTTTATTCTATATTTAGGATTATCTTTTGAATGTTTTAATGATAAAGGTTTACCACAACAGCCACAAAATAGAATGTTTTTATATCTATTAATATTTAAAGGAATACTTTGATATATTCTATTTACTCTAATTTCTTGAGCTTTATTAAATGTTTCTTCATCAATTATAGCTTCACACATATTTTCAAAAATATATATTTGATCTCTAGGGTTATTAACTCTTTTATGCGTTTTATAAGATATTGTACTTTTCTTATTAAATATAAGATTACCAATATATTCAGAAGAACTAATAATTTTTAAAATTACTCCTGGATTCCATTTATATTTTTTCGATTCCGATGCATCAATCCACTCTTTAGGATTATATCCATATGTTAAATAATTATAATAAGCTGGAGTAGGTATTTTATTATCAAACAAATATTGTGCAATTTGTATTGGTGGAATAGATACTATGTATAATTCAAATATTTTTCTAACTACTCTAGCAGTTTCTTCACAAATAACCCTTTCATTTTTGTTATTGAATTTATAACCATAAAATGGAAATGCTAAATTTCTTGGAAACTCACCTTTTTTCATTCTATTTTTATGTGATGCTTTAACTTTTTTTGATAAATCTCTTAAATACCATTGATTAATAATATTCATAAAAGGAGTTAAATCATTATCTTCTTTTTCTGAATCATAATTATCATTTAATGCAATGAATCTAACATTTTTACTTGGAAAATATTCTTCCGTATAATATCCTGATTCAATATAGTTTCTGCCTAATCTTGATAAATCTTTAACTACAATTACATCAATTACCCCTTTTTCAACATCACCAATTAAAGTTTTCCATGCAGGACGATTAAAATTACCTCCAGAATATCCATCATCGGTGTAGATGTTATAGACAGTCCAATTATTATTTGTAACATAATCAGTTAAGATTTCTCTTTGAGTTTTAATAGAATTTGATTCACCAGAATCTCCATCTTCTCTTGAAAGTCTGCAATAAATTGCTACATTCGGATTTTCTCTTATACCTATCACATCTACACCTCCTTTCGATGAATAATTTTTTTAAATACTACTTATTTCTAAATTATCGTTCTCAAATAAATCAAATAATCTTTCAACCATATTTCTTCCACTATTTATAAAAACTCTTTCAACAGTAACTTTAACACCATCAACATAATATGTTTCTAATTCAACACTTTCATCGTTCTCATTAATTAAGTTTTTGTTATCCTCCAATTTGTTATCACCCATAGAATTATATGAGTGTGTAGTTGTAAACTTTCCTTGATATTTTTCTATATTTTGCCCTCCTTCTATTCAAGGTTCTACAACTAAAACGACAGCATTACTATCGTTTATAGTCATAGTATACCATATAA
>CAYVZF010000053.1:2503-9346 GCA_964456095.1 uncultured Erysipelotrichaceae bacterium | reverse complement strand
CAAAGTGATTTGCAATATAATATGTCATTTATCATCATAATAAATTAAGATTTATCCACACCAATAATAAGGTTAATCATATACTAATTACACTAAAAAAGGAAATAATATATCCTATTCTATTTCTTCATAATAGTATGAATAATCTATACCTTTCATAAACAATTCACGACTATTTATCTTATCAGTTAAAGCGTCTTTTATTAAAATTTTAATTACTTTACTCGAATTTGGACTAACTCTCATGGCGGTTAAATAATCATCTTTTTTTATAAGACTCCAATCTACTACAACTGATAAATTCTTTTTTAAAATCAAATCAAGCCATATTCTAGTTGAGCGTCCATTACCTTCCATAAATGGATGAGCAATATTCATTTCAATATATTTATCTATTATTTCATCAAAAGTTTTTTCACTCATAGATTCAATTAGTTTTAAATTTTCTTTTAAATATAAAGCATTAGCAAAAACAAAACCATCTTTAGAAATGTTTTTATTTCTTATTTCACCTGCAAAATCATATAACCCACCGAACAAAAACGAATGAATTTGTTGTAATCCTTTTATTGTTCCTACTTCAATATCATTTATGATTTTACTGTCAAATAATTCATATGCTCTATATTTACTTTGCTCATCCAAAGGATTTTTTTTACCTTTAATCCAATTTTGAATAGCTAATCTATTTTTTAATGGAAGTAAAGAAATCAATAGTTCAATACCTTCTTCTTCCAAACAATCTGTAAGATAAATCTTTGAATCACTCGATTTCATTTTCAGTTGTTTGCAATATGCAATCAATTCAGGATGTCGCCTTTTAATAGTTCCCCAATAAACTCTTGGATTATTAGATTTTATAATAGCGCTAATTAAATCAACAGCATTCATCAACCACTTTGAACTCGAAGGATCATATTCTGACCTAACAGGAGAGTCATTGAAATATCTTATAGATGTTTTTTCTATCATACATATCACCCTTAAACATTCTTAACATACTAATTATAATTCAGTTGTTTGCAAAATGCAATCAACTGAAAAATATAAAATAAATAGAATTTTATTAAAAATTATAGATAATAATTAGTTCATATTGGATAAATTTATAGATAAAAGAAACTTTATAGTGGTAAAATATTAATTAGTTCAAAGGAGACTAAGTTTATGGGATCAGTAGATAAAAAAATAAAAGAAATAATGCAAATGGGTAATAAAGATACTAGTAAATATGAAAAAGAAATATTTAATTTAAAAATAGAATATAAACAAGCAAAAGAGAAAGCTTTTAATAATCTTAATAATTTAAATACTCCTATTAATTGGTTCCCTCAAAGTGCTTCATTATCTAAAAATGCTAAAGGATTTTTAACAATTCAAAATAATTTAGTTCCTTGCAAACAAATTGATTCATCAAATATTATAAATACCTTAGATGATGTAATTAATAAAATATATTCATTAAATAATCTATTTCACATTTTAAGAGAAGTTAGCAGTTTAGAAAAAAACAAATATTTTGAAAGATTAACTGAAGATTATTTTAATTTTTGTTCTTATTACAACACCATTTTAACTATATACAACAATTTAGATTCAGATTTAGAAAAAAAGATTGATGAGATAAATAGTAAAATTAATTTAATAACAGAAAAAGCAAATAAAGATTTAAAAAATAGAAGCAAATTAATAAATAATCTAAAAATAGAACTCGATTCATATCTAGAAAACAATAATAAATATCTTTTATATGAAAATGATATTAGTTATGATAATAAAGAATTATCAAAATTTGTTTTAGGTTTAAAGTGCGAACAATTATCAAATGAATCAAAAGATTTTTTAAAAAATAATTATAACTATACACAAAACGATTTTTTATCTTTATGTTCTTCACCTAAATTATTAGATTTAAATAATGATGGAGGTTCTATATTAATAAAAACAAATGCTTCAAATATGTCTAGTTCTTCTATAAATGAGTTTATTGAAAACATTATTTTATCTTATATTAAAGCATTAGGAGCAAAAAGAGTTAAATTATGTGGATTTGAAAGCAATTATAATACTAGACTTACTTCTGTTATAAATGAATTCATATCTAGTAATGATTATTTTTCATATAATAAAATAGGTGTAGTAAAAAAAGACAATGATATAGAAAAATTATTAGATTTCTTAGTAAATGAAATTAATGATAGAGAAATAAACTATTCTAATAATGGTTATAAAAATATTTACGATTATAATATGAACAATAACGATAACGAACATGAAACAATTTTATTATTTATAAACGATTATCCTTCTTCTTTAGAAAATAGAATTAGTAATGCTGAAGTAGTTAAAAAAATCAATTATATCTTATCAAAAGGGAAAGATATGGGTGTATATATAATTGCATTAGAAGATGAAGATGATTCATCTTATGATAATAATAGTTATAGAGACTCTATTAATAAATTAAATGAAGATTTATTTAGTGCGGTACTATCTAATTTAAATTTTAAAGATAAAAGTTATTATTGTGATTTAGATAAATTAACATACTCAATAAGAGATAATAACTTTAATTTAAAGAACTACTTATTATCTTTATCAAAAAAACAAAAAGATGAAAATAGATTGTATTTATCTAAATTATTAGATGAAATAAAAAGAAAAAATATAAAATATGATTCAAATAAAAGTGAAATAAGAATACCAGTTGGTAGAATAAATAATGAAATATTTGATTTTATAACTGATTCTAGTTCTTCTCCATCGGCATTAGTTCTTGGAGGAAGTGGAAGTGGTAAATCTTCATTTTTACATACATTAATTTTATCTGCAGCATCTATATATACTCCAGATGAATTAGAATTTTATGTCGCCGATTTTAAAAATACCGACAAAACAATCGATGGTCCTACTTTTACTGTTTATCAAAAAGATAGTGAATACTATATACCACATATCAAATATATGTCCACAATTGGTTCAATAGAAAATACTAAAGATATTTTAGATGTCATAGATACATTAAAAAATAAAAGAGCTAAATTATTTAGACAAGTAAATGGTTGTCAAGATATCGTAGGATATAATAACTCCCCTCAAGTAAAAAATGGTCTATTACCAAGAATGAGTAGAATAATATTTATCATAGATGAATTTAATCATATGCTTGGTGATAAAGAAACAAGCCCTGAATTAGAAGTAATTAAAGCAGATATAAAAAGAATGTTAAAAACCGCGCTTACAACAATACGTGCTTTTGGAATTTGTATTTTATTTAGTGGTCAAGAAAATAGTTTAGATAGTACTTCTTCTAGTCAAATAAATACAAAAATATTATTAAAAGATGCTAAGCATAGTTTTGCTATAAGTGAAAAGCATCTTAAAGCAATAAACACCAAAGGCAATTCTATTTTTATAAGTAATGGCAATAATGAATTAGTTAAATTAGTTTATACTGGTGATTTTTCTAGTGATGTTATAAGTGATATTGAAGAAAAAAGAAAAATAGTTAAAAACATCCAAGAAAAATATAAAGATAAAGAATATATTCAAAAATATGCAAGAGATAATAAAGAAATTGGAATTTCTAAAGAAACTAATTTATTTGAATTAATTGAAGAAGATCGTTTAGATTTTGAAGCACTTAATGGATATACAGTATATCTAGGAAGAAGTTATGGTTTAGATGAGCCAGCATCTATTTATTTTTCTACGCAATCTGATACACAATATAATGTTGTTGCTCCTTTAACACAATTATCAAAAATTGAAAGAAATATCATGTTAGGTTTTTTAACAACAACTTTAATATTAAATAAAAATAAAGCAAATAAAAGTATCAGTTATTGTAAAATCGAAGACAATGAATCTGACAGCGCTAATTGTTTAGATGATTTTATTGATAAATATGATGAATTAAATGATTATTTTGATATTGTCACAAATCCAATTAATATCGCCAGAAAAATTAACACATTATATGAAGAATATATCAATAGAGAAAGTCGTATATCTAGATCTAGAGAACCATTATTATTAGTTATTAATAATATTAAAAGATTAAAAGAAAAAATATCTAATTTAAAAAATACTACTAGAACTAATACACCAAAGTTATCTCCAGAAAAAGAAGCTATAAAACAAAGATTATTAAAACAACAAGAGCAAGGAAAAGATGTATCATTTTTATTAGAACAATTAGAAAATTCAACAGGTAATTTTGCAAGTGATACTGATTATAATGACATTAAAGCAAATGACGTAATAGATAAATTAAAGTATTTAATTGAAAATGGTAGAAGATACAGCGTATTTGTTATAGTTACTGGAAACAATAAAGATTCATTTAAAGATTATATAAAACAAAACAAATTTACGATTACAAATTCTAATCTAAGCGACATAAGAAATACATGTTGTAGTGTTAACTGTGAAAGGCCACAAAAAGTATTTAGAAATGGACTAGAAACAATAGAAACCGATCAACCATTTAGTATTAATATAAAACTATATAATTATTCTTTAAAAAACGAATCAGAATTTTGGAATAATCTTATGAATATTATAAAAAACAACTAATAAGGAGAATTTATGAATAACGAATTAGAAATAAAATCTTTTAAAAGTGATAAAGTTATTGAAAGATGTAATATGCTTCTTAAAATGCTTAATGATATGTATGAAAATATTGATACGCTTAAAACAAAAGCAACTAATTATAATACATCTATGAAAGACAATATATCTAATAAAACTATAGAAACTGTATCAAAATTTTATAATATATTAGATGAAATAAAAGAACAATTAGATGATAGATTAAATAAAGCAAATATAGGTGCCGCTAATTTCAAAAGCATCGAAGAAATGGATTAATTAGGAGGTTTGATTTATATGGATAAAGATATTGAAATATATTTTGGAAAAATGGAAACTAATGTAAGAAACTTTTCTGAAGCTTTAAAAGAATTCAATAAATCTGTTTTATTAAGTGTTAATGATATGAAAAGAACTTGTAAAGCGATGGGTGAAAATGATGAATGGACTGGAACACTATATGAAGATTTTAATGCTTCCCTAGTTGAAAAACTTAATGAATTAGTTAATATCACAAATGATTTTTCTTCTCTAGCAGATAAACTAGATGAAAAAGCAGATATGATAGCAATAAACATGCTTAACTTTAAATAGGTTTTATTATGGATAATAATTACACTGGTTGGAATGATTCTGTAAGTAAGAATCTTATTAAAAATACAAATGAAATTATTAATAACTATAATAATTACAGTAATGTTTTTAATACATTACTAAATGAAACTATTTCTATCGTTAATGATAATGATTATTCTTATAAAAGCATCAAAAAAGAATTAATTGAATTAAAGGCTAAATATTAGGAGAAAACTTATGAGTGATTATCTTGTAAATCTTAAATTAAAGCAAATAGATAAAAGTAAAACTATCCTTAATGGCTTATTAAATAATGATATAATTGAATCAAATAACAGAATATATAAAGAATATATTAGAGTTAAAGATGAAATTGATGAAAGAATAAACAATTTAGAAAATCAACTAATAGTTTCTAGCAATGATTTTGAATTAGCAAATGAAATATTAGCAAATAATAATGAAGTATTAAGTGCTATACAAAAGGATATTATATCTCTTCAAGAAATTATTAATGATTTAACAAACAATATTGAAGAATTAAATAGCAAAAAAAATGAGCTTTTTGCGGATAATAACATTGATGACTCATCAAAAAAAGATGCAACTAAAACATTAGATGATTCTATTTCTGCTTTAAAAAATCAAAGAAATGAATTTGAAAGTAAAAAAAATAAATTACAAAATAAAGAATCAGAAATAAAAAAAATTAATTCTATATTATCTATGAAAATAGATAAATTAAAAAGGATAATTAAAGAAATAGGAATTAGAAAAGAAAATATCATTAAAGCAAAATTTTCCTTATCTTCAAGTTATGATAATTATGAAAAAAACTACAAAAAAACTATAATTAATATGGAAAGTTTAATTGATAATACAGACATTATAAAAGAAAAAGCATTTAATATTTATAAAAATATAATCGATGCAATAATATATTTAGGTGATTATTCAAATAATGATTATATAAATAAAGATGATGGAGTTTCTTTAAACAAGCAAGAAGTATTTATTAATCTAGCTTATAGTTTACAAGGATTTATTGATAACTTATCTAATTATTTAGAAACATTAAAAGATAATTTAAATGATTATACAACAAGTATGCACGACAATATTTCTATTGAGGTAAAATTAAAAGTAATGGAATTAGATGAATTAATACATGTTTTTAAAGAACTATTTGAGAAAGTTAAAACACATATTAATAACGCTAATAATGCGACTAAAAGTTATTTAGAAAAAGGAAAAGAAAAATTATATTAAATAAGTAGAATATATTTATTATATATGCATAATTTATAAAACAATTTATAGAAATGTAAGATAAGCGAATTAAGTTTCGATATCTCATTTCTTTTTTTATTCTCAAATAAGCAAAGTTTTATCAAAGACAAAATTTCATATAAACAAGCATAAAATGCTGCACTATATCTATACTTTACTTGATATCCAATCACATCATAAGCAGATAAATATAACTATTATTACATATAAAACTAATGAATTTGTAAAAGAGTATAATTTCAGTCCTAAAGCATTAAAAAGCTTTTCATTTTTTGCACAAAGACAATTACATTTATTCTTTGTCAAAATAAATTGCACTTTCTTTTTAAAACCGGATTTTACTTTGTCAATTTACGAATTAACAAAAATGTTATAAAATTA
>CAYVZF010000053.1:0-2403 GCA_964456095.1 uncultured Erysipelotrichaceae bacterium | reverse complement strand
AATTAACAAAAATGTTATAAAATTATTAAAATTTATTGAAAAATGAAATCAATATGGTAAAATTATATAGCAGATGCCCCCTTGGTGAAATTGGTATACACGTATGACTTAGGATCATATGCTTCCGGCGTGAGAGTTCGAGTCTCTCAGGGGGCACCATTTATTTGACTATACTTTAAAAAACGCCTATTTCTAGGCGTTTTTACATATTATATAGAAATTATTATATATTTTTACTTATTTAATAAAGAATTCTCTCTAATTACCTTATCTTTTAACATATCAGGCAATCTTTCATAACTTTCAAACTCTCTAGTAAAGAAGGCTGTTCCTTGTGTTAAAGCTTTCAATTTTGTAGCGTAATCTTTAATTTCACTTTCAGGAACTAATGCTGTAATTTCTTGTCTATCATGTTCACCCTCATCAATAGATTGAACGCGTCCTCTTCTAGAATTCAAATCAGATAATACTGCGCCGATAAACTCTTGATTAACAGAGATTGTAACTTTAACAATTGGTTCTAAAATAACTGGTTTACACTTCATATATGCTTCTTTAAAAGCAAGTATCGCAGCCATCTTAAACGATAATTCATTAGAGTCAACGTTGTGATACTTACCATCTGTTAATGTTCCTTTAACACCAATAACAGGGAAGCCCGCTAAAAGGCCTTGATTCAATGCTTCAAAGAATCCTTTTTCTACTGCAGGGAAATAATTTTTAGGTACTGCACCACCAAAGATTGTTTCTTCAAATTTAGATTCATCTGAAGGTTCAAATCTCATCGTAACAATACCATAGAATCCAGAACCACCTGATTGTTTAACATATCTACCTTCAGCTTCACTAGATCCAGTGATACTTTCTCTATAAACAGTTTTTTCTTCTTCTAATGTAATATCAATTCTATAATTATTCTTTAATTTCTCTACAATGTAATCGATATGAGTAGTAGATAATGCTCCTAATAAGAATTGTTTTGTTTCAACATTACGTTTAAAGTCAATCGCAGGATCTTCAATTTGTAATTTTTGAAGTACTCCCATTAATTTAGATTCTTCATCACGTGATTTACAGATCATTCCCTTATATAAAACAGCAGTTGGGTACTTTGTTCCTTCAAATACTATTGCTTTTTTAGGATCACATAATGTATATCCGCTCTTAAAGTCATTTAATCTACTAATACAAACTATATCACCAGCGCCAACTTCATCAACAGGAGTTTGTGTTTTACCTGTTAAGTAGAATAATGCATTAACTTTTTCTGTTTTATCATTATTAGGGCAATAAATGTCATCACCAACTTTTAAAGCACCAGATAATATTTTTATATAAGAAATTGTACCAGCATAAGGATCACATGTTGTTTTAAAAATATATCCAGAGAATGGTTCGTCTTCAGTAGTTTTTCTTGAATCAACCGTTCCATCTAATTTTTTACCTTCATAAGGTTTTAAATCAGAAGGATTTGGCAAATAATCAATAAACATAGAAAGCATTGTATGTAAACCAATATTTTTTAAAGCACTTCCAACTAAAACAGGTATTAATTCACCGGATAAGACACCTTTTCTTAAACCAGTACGAATTTCATCACGTGTTAATGGAATATCAGAAAAGAATTTTTCTAATAATTCATCATCTGTCTTAGCAACTTCTTCACAAATAGTATTATGATGTTCCATAATTATAGAACGTTTATCTTCATATATTTCAGCATCAACACATTCTTTACCATTAAATACACGTGCTTTTAAATCTACAACATTAACAAATCCATCAAAATTATTATCATGGCCTAATGGATAACAAAACGGAATAGCATTCTTACCTAGTTTTGTTCTAATATCATTTAAAATTTCATCAAACTTAACATTTTCTTTATCCATCTTATTTATATAGATAATTGTTGGAATATTTCTTTTTCTTAATAATTCCCAATGTCTAACAGTTCCAACTTGAACTGATGAAGATGCATCAATTACAAGTACTGCACCTTTAACAACTCTAGTAACAGATAATACTTCTGAAATAAAATCATCATTACCTGGAATATCTAAAAGATTGATTCTATGACCTTCATAATCAAGTGGAATAATAGATGTTGATACTGAAGATAGTCTTTTTTGTTCTTCAGGCAAGAAATCAGAAATTGTATTCTTTTTTTCTACACAACCTTTTGCTTGTAATTTATTCGCGGTTTGATATAAAGATTCGCAAAGAGAGGTCTTACCAGAGCTTTGGTGACCTAAAACCGCGATATTGCGAATGTTTGACGAGTTATAACGCATATACTTACCTCCTTTTATTATATTGTAAGCGCTTTCTTAAATATCATATTCATTTTAACATATTTTTTATTACTTGAAAAGATACTATTTTTTTAAAATAAATCAAATA
>CAYVZF010000052.1:0-9631 GCA_964456095.1 uncultured Erysipelotrichaceae bacterium | reverse complement strand
GTTGGATTTCGGTTGAATTTGAGTTTTATTTAATTAAAGAATTTCAAAGATTAAAGATAGAAGAGCAAAAAGAACTTGAATGGAATGCGAAGAGAGAACTTGCAAAACTTAACTATACTATTCATACAGACGCAATTAAAGAAAATATTGTTCCAACATTAACTGAAAAGCAAAAGACTTTTGTTTATGCAAATGAAGCTGACCTATTAAATGTTGCATTATTTGGAATGACTGCCGGAGAGTGGAGAATAAAAAATCCAACACTTAAAGGCAACATTAGAGATTATGCAACTATTGAACAATTACTTGTAATTGCGAATATGGAAAGTTTTAATGCGATTCTAATTGAACAAAAATTGTCTCAAAGTGAAAGACTTGTTCAACTTAACAATATGGCAAAATCGCAACTTCGTGTATTGCAAAAATCAAATAAACTTATATTAGATATGAATAAAAAGCAATAAATAACAAACATAAAAACAGCTGAGAGATTTTTAAGCTTGTATTTGTTGACTGTATTATTTTTTATTGTTCGTGTCAATATAAAAGTAACCAATTCTGGCGAAAGTTTAATAACCAATAATGATTAACTAATTATCCTCCTCTAATTCAGAAATAATATTTTTAGTACGATAAGATCTACCAACAATATTGATGACGTGAGAATAATGAAGAAGTCTATCCAATATAGCATTAGCGATAACAGAATCGCTGAATATTTCACCCCACATAGAAAGGGTTTTATTAGTAGTAACAATAGTAGAAGTTTTCTCATATCTTTTAGCAATAAGTTGAAAAAATAAATTACTAGATTCAGTGTTCATAGGAAAGAATCCAACTTCATCAATAATAAGAAGTTTATATTTACAAAAGAATTTAATACGTTGTTCCAATCTATTTTCTAAACGAGCATGTTTTAATTGAAAAATAAGATCAGAGCAAGAAATAAAATAAGTAGAAGTTCTTTGTTTAGCAGCTTCTATACCAATAGAAGTAGCAAGATGAGTTTTACCAACATCTGGAGCTCCGATGAAAACGATATTTTCTTTATTTTTAATGAAAGAAAGATATTGAAAATTAGTAATAAAATCTTTATTAATAGATGGTTGAAAAGAAAAATCGAAATCATCAAAGGTTTTTAAAAAAGGAAAGTTAGCGACTCTAACACATGCGTTCATCGCGCGTTCATTTTTAACATCAATTTCTAATTGAGTGAGTTCAAATAAAGCATCAACAATAGATTTATCACCATTATTTATTAAAGAAAGATAATAATCTAAATTACTAGAGAATTTAGATAAAGATAAGTTGTTAAGATTATAATTAATTTATTATAGTTGTTTTGCATAGTACTCCTTAAGCTTACAAACATTAATAAATCATTCAATTTTTATTTCATTAACTGAATAAGATTAAAATTTAATATGATAGAAAATTTTTGATGCTTATCATTTTTCCTCTTTTTTTTAATCCTTCCTAATTTGAATATTATTTTAATTTAAAAAAGTTATAAAAATAATATAAGAATTAAAAAATAAACATTTTGATAAAATAGTTATTATAATTTCTTATACTTTAATCAAATTAATATTATTTCCATTGACATATATTTAAGTTAATCATATAATTCAAATGTAAACGATTAAACAATCATTTAATCGAAAGGAGTAAAAGTATGGTTAAAAAATTTGATATTATTGGTTTAGACTGCGCTAATTGTGCAAGAATATTAGAAGAAAAATTGAATAAAGTTAAAAATATTAATTCAATTAAAATAAGTTTTATAATGCAAAAAATAACAATTGATATTAATGATGAATTATTTGATGAAACATTTAAAGAAATAAAAAGAATTGCGTCAAAATTTGAAGATGGAGTTGAGATTAAATAATGAATAAAAAACAAAAGACAACACTTATTCAAATAATAATATCATCTATTATTCTAATAATAAGTTTAGTTTTGTCTAATATATTTAAAGATAATGATTTTATTAAGTATTTATCAATAGTATTATATTTCCTATCTTATTTTGTAGTTGGTTATAAAATATTAATTAAATCTTTTAAGAATATTTGTCATGGAAAAATATTTGATGAACTATTTTTAATGTCAATTGCTACAATCGGTGCATTTATTTTACAAGATTTTTTTGAAGGCGTCGCAGTTATGCTATTTTATCAAATTGGTGAATTATTCCAAGATTTAGCAGTTTCTTCATCTAGGAAATCAATTACTAGTTTAATAGAAATCGTACCTAAAAAAGCGATAAGAATTTATAATGGTATTGAAGAAGAAATAGAGGCTGATGAAGTTAAAATAGATGATATTTTATTAATTAAAGTTGGAGAAAAAATACCTGTTGATTCAATAATAATAGAGGGCGATACTACATTAGATACATCATCATTAACTGGTGAATCATTACCTGTTGAAAAATATAAAGGTGATGAAGTGCTAAGTGGCACTATTAACTTATCAAATGTAATTAAAGTTAAAGCAACAAAAACATTTGAAAATTCTGCAATATATTCTATTTTATCCTTAATAGAGGATGCTTCTTCTTCAAAAGGAAAAACTGAATCATTTATTACAAAATTTGCAAAATATTATACACCAATTGTTGTAATCTCCGCGGTTATTATTTCAATAATACCTCCTCTATTTGATAATTATGATTTTAAAAAGTATGTTATTAAAGGTCTTTCTTTTTTAGTAATATCATGTCCATGCGCTCTTGTAATATCTGTTCCATTATCTTTCTTTTCTGGTATTGGTAAAGCCTCTAAAAATGGTATTTTAATTAAAGGAAGCAATCATATAGAAAAGCTTTCGAGTGTTAACTGTGTATTGCTTGATAAAACTGGAACTATTACAACAGGAATATTTGAAGTCGATGAAATAAATAATATTAGTAATAATGAATTATTTAATAAATTATTTTATTCTATGGAGAATAAATCAACACATCCACTTGCAAAAGCAATAGTTAAGTATTATAAAAATGAAAATGAATTAACTTTAGAAGATATTAAAGAGATTCCAGGTAAAGGAATAATTGCAAATTATAATAATAAGTTAGTATTATGTGGTAATGAATCATTATTAAATAAATATAATATTAGTTCTAATAAAATAGATGGAACTATTATTCATCTAGCATATGATAATAATTATTTAGGTTATGTTAAATTAAGTGATAAAATTAAAAATGATAGTAAAGATGCAATAACTAAAATAAAAAAAGCAAATGTTAAAGAAGTGGTTATGTTAACTGGAGATAAAGAAAGTGCTTCAAAATTTGTTGCAAATAGTGTTGGAGTTACAGCATATAAAAGTGAATTATTGCCTAATGAAAAATTGAAAGTAATAAAAGAATATAAAGATAATAAATATGTAACTTGTTTTATTGGTGATGGAATTAATGATGCTCCGAGTTTAGCAATCGCGGATGTTTCTATATCAATGGGAAGTGGCTCAACTCTTGCAATTGAAACAAGTGATATTGTAATAATTAATAATTCTTTAGAAAATGTTTATAAAGCAATTAAAATATCAAAATCTACAATGCATACTGCATACTTTAATATTGTATTTTCTATTGTAATTAAAATATTAATTTTATTAATATCAATATTTTTTAATACAAATATGTTGCTTGCTATTTTTGCGGATGTTGGTGTAATGGTTATTTGTGTTTTAAATTCGATGAGAAACATGTTTTAAAGTATAATTAACGTGTTAATTTATAAGTGGATGATATTTAAAAATCATTCACTTTTTTTAAGGTGTGAATAAATTATATTATTTTAATTCTTGCTTTTTTTGGAAAAACAATAGAATAATAAAAGAATATTTGGAATTTTTTTGTAAATAGTTTGATTATAAAAATATTTAGTGGTACTATTTTTTTAGAAGTACCCTATAAAGGAATAGATAATAATGAACTATATTGAAACAGAAGTAGTTGAATTAAAAAGAGTATTAAATGATACATTTGTACGTGAAGTTGTTGCTTTTTTAAATACTAATGGAGGAACTATTTATATTGGAGTAGAGGATAATGGTTATATATGTGGAATTCCTTCTAATAAGTTAGATGATATGATGAAAAGAATATCAGATATAATAACTACATGTATATTACCAAGTCCTCAAGATTTAATTAGAATATTTGCTAAAAATGAAGAAGGAAAATGGATTATAGAAGTTAATATAAATAAAGGTAAGTCTTTATATTATATAAGTAAATATGGTAGAAGTTCTAAAGGTTGTTATATTAGAGTTGGTACTACTTGTAGAAGTATGAGTGAAGAACAAATTGAAAGAGAATATATTAAATATTTAAATATTCCTGAAAAATCAATAATAGATATTCCTGTTTTAAGAAGTGACTATACTTTTTTTAAATTAAAGCAATATCTTGTAAATAAAGGTATTCATATTAATGAAGAAACTTTTTATGATAATTTCAAATTAAAAACTGAAAAAGGAAAATTTAACATTCTTGCAGATATTTTAGCAGATGAAAACATGAATTCTATTAAAGTGGCAGTTTTTAAAGGAACAGATAAATCAGAGTTTATAAAGAGAAATGAGTATGGATATACTTGCTTACTAGATTCACTTGATAAAGTAATTAATTATTGTGACGCATTAAATGAAACATTTATAGATCTTTCTGTTAGACCTAGAAAAGAACAAAGATTATTTAGTAGTGAAGCTTTTAAAGAAGCTTGGATTAATGCTTGTGTTCATAACAAATGGTCAGAAGAATTAGCACCTGCTGTTTATTTGTTTGATGATAGATTAGAAATTGTTTCATATGGTGGATTACCTAAGAATCTTTCAAAAGAAGAATTTTTAGCCGGAAAAACAAAACCAGTTAATAAAGATTTAATGAACATATTTTTACAATGTGAAATTGTAGAACATTCTGGACATGGTGTTCCTATTGTTGTTAAAGAATATGGAGAACAAGCATATTCATTTTCTAAAAGTATGATTACAGTTACAATTCCATTTAATAAAAAGAAAAATGTGGGTGTAAATGTGGGTGTAAATGTGGGTGTAAAATTAAATAATACACAAGAATTGATTTATAGTCTTATTAAAGATAATCCTGAAATTACATATATACAATTGGCAAAATATATTAATAAATCTGAAGAAACTGTTAGAAGAAATATTAAGGTATTAGTAAATCTACAATTAATTGTACGTGTTGGCTCAGATAAATCAGGACACTGGGAAATAAAAGAATAAGATTATTATAATAAATATATTAATACTAAAAAACATTTAAGGATAAAAAATAACGAACTATATTGAAACAGAAGTAATTGAATTAAAAAGAGTATTAAATGATACTTTCGTGCGTGAAGTAGTTGCTTTTTTAAATACTAATGGAGGAACTATTTATATTGGTGTAGAAGATAATGGTTATATATATGGAATACTTTCTAATAAATTAGATGAAGTAATGAAAAGAATATCAGATATAATAACTACATGTATTTTACCAAATCCTCAAGATTTAATTAAAATGACTGCTAAATATGAAGAAGAAAAATGGATAATAGAAGTTAATATTAAAAAAGGAAAATCATTATATTATATAAGTAAATATGGTAGAAGTTCTAAAGGTTGTTATATTAGAGTTGGTACTACTTGTAGAAGTATGAGTGAAGAACAAATTGAAAGAGAATATATTAAAACATTAAGTATTATTAAAGAATCAATTACTGAAAAAAGATGTACAAGGCAAAGATTAACTTTCAGTGCACTTAAAACATTATTGATATCTAAAGGACAGCATATAAACGAAGATACATTTGATGAAACATATTCACTTAAAAATAAAAATGATGAATATAATTATTATGCTGGTTTACTTGAAGATAATTAAGATGTGTCAATTAAAGTTGCGGTTTTTAAAGGTAAAGATAAAACAACATTTTTAAAAAGGCAAGAATTTGGATTTCAATGTTTAGTTGTTGCTATGAAAAATGTTATAAACTATATTGATTCAATAAATGAAACTTATATTGATACATCTGTTAGACCAAGAAAAGAAAAAAGAATGTTTTCGCAAGATGCTTTTATTGAAGCTTGGATAAATGCAGTTGTTCATAACTTATCAGAAGCTTCTGATAAATTGTGTTATGAGAAGAAAAAAATTATGAGAAGAGGGACTGAAAAAGTTCCTTTTTTCTTAGTTTATTAAGATAAAAAACTTCTCATAATCTTTCATGTTAAAATTCAATTGTGTTCATAAAAGAAAAGGAGTGATGTTAAAATGAATACAAATGAATTTATGAAGTTCATCCCTATCTTTTTAGAAAAATATAAAAAGGATGGAATGAGCAAACAAATGATTGATACTACAATATGGATAATTAATCATTTTAAAAAATATTGTGTACAGAACAATATTAAAAATATAGATATGGAGGTGATTAAAGAATTCTACATAAAACAATACGATATAGATATTTATAATTTAAAAAGCAATGCGCAGTCAATTATAAGAAGACCATTGCTTATTTTGATGGAATATTATGATAGCGGAAATTATTTCAAAACACATAGAAAATCTATTCAATCTAATTTTCCAAGTTGCTATATTGAATTATATAAAAAAATACAAAAAGAATTTGTGGATATTCAAAATATAGTAATAAATAGTAAAAAAAGGAAATTATGGTACATAGCGTTGTTTTTGGTATATTTAAACAATATAGGAATAACAGAAATAAACAAATTAACCATAGAAATGGTTTCTGAATGTATAAACATAGAATCAAAAAGGCTTTCAAAAGCAAGTATACATATATATAAAACAGTATTAAGAGAAACTCTAAATTATTTGTATCAGCAGAACTTTATATCTTTTTCAGGACGTCAAGCATTTCCTCTTATAAGAAAAGATACAAGGAATCTTCTACTTACAACGTACACCAAAGAAGAAATATCAAAAATATTAAATATAATTGATACAAGGACAAAAAATGGAAAGCAAGCATATGCAATAATATGTTTACTTGCATATTATGGAATTAGAGCAGGAGATATAATAAATTTTAAATTTGAATATTTAGACTTTAACAAAAATCAAATAAATATAATTCAAAATAAAACAAAGTCAAAACTAATTTTACCATTAATAGATGAGGTCAAATATGCGTTAATAGATTATATAAAAAACGGAAGACATGAAAGTAAAGATACAGAATATTTGTTCACAACGATGTATGCACCTTTCACAAAATTTAATTCAACATCATCTATACATAGAATCGTAACAAGAATAATGAAATTGGCTGGTGTAAATTTTGAAAATAAAAAGCATGGTCCACATAGTCTAAGACATAGTTTAGCGACAAATATGCTCAATGAAAATGTATCCATTAGTGCGATAAGTTCAATACTAGGACATTCAAGTACATTAATTACAGAACAATATATAACAGTTGATACAACTCATTTAAGAGAATTATCATTGGAGGTTCCTTATGCAATTTGAAAATGAACTTCCAAAATTTAAATCTAAATATAAAAACGAATTAATAGAGTTTATAAAATTCAAAAGAGCCAATGGGTATAAATTTCATAGCAACACAATCTATAGATTAATACAATTTGATAATTATTTATCATTAACAAAAGACAAAACAATTAATCAAGATACTATAGACGGATGGCTAAAATTAGCAGAAGGAAAAAAAGTTTCAACAATCAACAATTATCACCAAATATATAGTTCTTTCATTAAATTTTTAAAAATAAAAGGATATGATTTACCATACATAGAAAAGCCTCATTATGTAAAGAGTGAATTTGTTCCTTATATATTTTCTAAAGAAGAAATTAACAAAATGTTTAGCACTATAAAAATATGGATAGAATCATCCAATGAATTGAAATATAAAACATTTTATCTAATGTTAAGTTTGTATTATGGATGCGGATTAAGGTTGAATGAAGTAATTAATTTAAAAAGAGAAGAATTTGATGTAAACAATAAACGAATTATCATAAAAGATGGAAAAAACAATGTTTCCAGATATATACCTTTATCAAAATCAATATATGAACAAATACTTACATATATAGAAAAAACAACTAATAAAATCAATAGTGAGTATTTATTTGTTAGATTAACAGGAGATCCAATATCAAAAACATCAATATATCAAACTTATCATAAATTATTGAATGAAAGTGAGATTCAAAGAACATTTGATGGGAGTTATCAAAGGATACATGATCTAAGGCATACATTCGCAGTTCACAGTTTAAAACAAATGGAAGCAAAAGGCTTTGATTTATACACTTCATTACCACTTTTATCGACTTATTTAGGTCATAAGCACCTTACTGAAACAGAATACTATCTAAGAATGGTTCAAGAAGAAGCAGTAAAATCAGTAAAAAAAGTTAAATTATATACAGAAAATATCTATGAAGAAAAGGAAGAATTTTATGAAGAATAATTTTAGTTATTATCTAACCAAATTTTTTTCAGAGTACTTGCCATCTATAAAAGGAGTCTCCATTAATACTATTAAATCATATAAAGACACATTTCTTCTTTTATTAAAATACTTACATAAAGAACAAAAATTAAATATTAATAAAATGGAATTTTCAAATATAACAAAAAATGTTATAGAAGAATTTTTATTGTTTTTAGAAGAAAAAAGAAAAAACAGTATATCAACTAGAAATCAAAGATTAGCAGCAATACATTCTTTCTTTAAATATATTCAAATAAGAGAACTTTCATATTTTGATCTATGTAACAGTATAATATCAATACCGAAAAAGAAAGCCCCCTTAAATAGCTTATCATATTTTTCTATTGAAGAAATAAAAATATTGATAAACACACCTAATACAAAAACAAAATCAGGTTTTAGAGATTACGTAATATTGTTATTTATGTATGAAAGTGCATGCAGAGCACAAGAATTAGTGGACCTAACAGTTAACCAAATTTCATTTAGTGAAAGTCCTTATGTTATACTACATGGGAAAGGAAATAAAGACAGATTAGTCCCTATAACTATAAATTTGTCAAATATTTTAAAGAAATATTTAACTAGTTTTAAAATAGATAATAAAGATTCTTATGTGTTTGAAAATAATCAAAAAAATAAATTTACAACTAAAGGAATAGAATATATTTTAAAAAAGTATATATCTTTAGCTAAGAAAAAAAGAAATGAATTATTCAAGCAAAAATATAGTAATCACAGTATGAGGCATACAAGAGCAATGCATTTATTAGAATCTGGTGTAAATTTAATCTACATAAGAGATATATTAGGACATAATTCTGTTGTTACTACTGAAATATATGCAAAAGTAAATCCTAAAATAAAAAAAGAACAGATTATTAAACACAGTCAAACTTTAGAAGTTAAAGAGCGATATTCTAATAATCAAAAAGAAGATTTATTATTATTTTTAAAACAATTATAAAAAAAATTTATGAGAAGTTTTTTATCTTAATAAACTAAGAAAAAAAGAACTTTTTCAGTTCCTCTTCTCATAATTTTTTTCTTCTCATAACATAATGATTGTAAACAAGGTGTTCCTCCTGCAGTATATGTATTTGAGGATAGAC
>CAYVZF010000051.1:0-9778 GCA_964456095.1 uncultured Erysipelotrichaceae bacterium | reverse complement strand
TAAAGGTGGTAACGCCGATCCTAGAAATAAAACAATCTTAAAAATATTTAGTTTAATTAAAATTGGTGAAAGAGCAGGCATTGGAATTCAAACAATATTACACGCGATGTATGGTTATAGTAAGCCAATTATCAAAGAAAGTTTTAATCCAGATAGAACAAAACTAATTATCTTTTTAGATAAAACAAAAATCCAAAAAATAAATGATATAGAATCTTATAATAACAAATTAGATTTATTATCATCCGACGAAGAAAAAACCTTAGAATATATAAAAATTAAAAATGAAATTACTAGAAATGAATTAGAAGATTATTTATCTTGTAGTAAAACAAAATGTAATAATATCTTAAATAAACTTCTCCAAAAAGAATTAATTATCAAAAAAGATTTCAGCAAAAATGTTAAATATAGGATTAATCAAAACAAATTCTAATATAAAAAAAGATAAAATATACATCTATACATTTTACCTTCATTACTTTAATCAATATTATTTTAAAATATTCTCTTTCCAATATTTTGCAGTACTTTCTAAAGTATATTTTTTAGACATTTCAAAAGAATTTTTTTTCATTTCTTTTAAATGTTCTTTATTATTAATAATTTCATGCACTTTGTTTGCAAAATCAACAGGATTAAAGCTATCAACAACATAGCCATTTTTATCTTGATCAATCATTTCATATACAGCATCACCCCAGTTAGTCGTAATAACAGGGAGACTTTGTGAGTTGGCCTCAAGCATAACTAAAGAAAAACCTTCGTAAATAGAGCTAACGAGCATTAAATCTTTATTTTTGTATTCTTTTAATATATCTTTAGTTGAATCATTTAACTTAATATAATCATTTAATTCATTATTTTTAATATATTCTTTCATTTGTGATAAAAATGGTCCATCACCATACATATTTAATGTAAATTTATCACCCATTTTCTTTAATTCATTCATTGCTTCTAAAAGCATTAAAGGATTCTTTTGATTCATAAATCTTCCAACAAAAATAAACTCATTATTATAATAATTATCATCAAAATAAGGAGTAAATCTAACAGGATTTAATGCATATGTAGAATTATTTTTAATTGATTTCTTCTTATTAATAACATCATTTAAAGTAGATTTACATAAGAAAATCCACTTATCAGGCTTAACCATAAATAATCTAAAAAATTTTTCACAAAAAGAAAAATAAAACTTTGCATTAAAATGATAATGATAATATTTTGTTCTATGTCTAGGCATAATGACATAATTATCTAAACTAGTTGCAATCAATATATCTTCTTCACTAGTCATCTTCTTGATTTTTCTTCTTGTAAAAAATCTTCTAATTAAAAGATTATAAGCCGAACGAATAAAAAGACCTATCATTTTAAAATACTTCTTTTGGTCTTTATATTTTTTCATATAATAATCCATACGTATTTCATCAATATTGTAATTTAAATATACTTGCTTAACATTATCATTAACTGGATATATATAACCTTTAGGTTTTTTTGATGTTAATACTAATGTTATATCATAATCTTTATCTAGCGAGCTTAGAATTTGAAGCGAAACCATTTCAGTGCCTCCAAATTCCTCGCATTGTTGAATAAACCAAAAAATCTTTTTCATAAAACTTTCACCAACAACAATTTTACTCAATATTAGCTCATTTTAAAATACTAATTTAAACTAAAGTAAAAAAATCATTTACAAACTCTTCTTAACACTTATTTATTTCACTAATTCATTTAAAATAATCTTTTTTTATTATGTGAAGAAATCAAAAAAATATAAAATAATAAAATAATTGGCTACATTTTTATGCACAATATCATTTTTGTTAAACATATAAAAAGTAGCAAAATATAGCCTTTTTTTAATTTTATTGAAAATAATATTTTAATTTTTTTATATAAAACTGCGAAATTAAATCTATTTTAAAAACATCACCATATAAAGAGGTAAGAATTTAACTTTTGAATTAGAGCAATTAATATTATTCATCGATAAAATAATTCCATATTCCAGATTTTCTTTTTCAACTATATTTTTTATACTAATACCTTTTGTGTTAGTAGAGGACTTAACTTCAATAGGAACAATGTTATTATCAATATATGTAACAAAATCAATCTCTAAATTATCACTTTTTTGATAGTAATAAATATCAAGTTCATTATCAATTAAACACTGTGCGACAACATTTTCAAAAATACCGCCTTTAAATACACCCAAATTACCATTAATAATTTCATAACTAGCATTTTCTTTATAAAACGCCAACAATAATCCTGTATCATTAAAATAAAATTTGAAAGCATTAGTATCCCTATACGCTTTTAAAGGAATATCAAATGTCTTAAGTCTTGATACTTTTATACCAATTCCTGAATCTACAATCCAGTTTAATGAATTTCCATATTTTCTTGCTGTTCCGCCTGTTTTAACAACTTTATATTGAAATTTTTTGTTATCTTTTGCTAATTGATCTGGAATTGATTCAAAACACTCTCTTGCTTTTATTCTAGTATCTTTAGTAGCATATTTTGCAATATCGTTTTTATAATCATCAATAATACGTTTTTGAACTTTTAAAACATCATAAATATTTGATGTATTAATATATTCTGACACTGCTTCAGGCATTCCCCCAACAACAATATAATGTAAAAACAATTTGTTTAATGTATTATGTATCCCTTCAGGTAATGGCTTTTTTTCGTCATAATATCGTTTATACATTTCAATTTGTTCATTATTATGTCCATTTGCCCATAAAAATTCTTTAAAACTCATAGGTCTCATTTGTAAAGTTTCAACATATCCAACAGGATATGACGAAACTTTAGGCATAATAATTCCAAGCATCGAGCCAGAACAAATAACATCAAATCTTCCATCTAATGCAAATGATTTTAATGCAGTTAATACTTCAGGGCATTTTTGAACCTCATCAAAAAAAAGTAATGTTTTACCTTCTTTAATAGGTATATTTATCTTATAAGTTGAAAGTTGTAATAACAAAGTTTGAATATCTAAATTATTCATAAATATATCTTTTGCATCTTTTTCGAATTGAAAATTAATTGAATAAAAATAATCATAATTTCTTTTACCAAATTGTTCAACTAAATATGTTTTACCAACTTGACGAGCTCCAAAAATAATAAGCGGTTTCTTTTTTTTATTGTTTTTCCATTCAATAAGTTTTTGATATAATTCTCTTTCCATAAAATCATCCCTCATAAAAAAATTTTATCATAACTATTAAAAAAATGCAAAAGCAATCCTAAAACGCTATTAAAAAAATGCATGTACAACTCTAAAACACTATTAAAAATATGCATTTCAGTTCATAAAGTACTATCAAAAACATGCAAGTAAATGGTTTTCAATATTTTTTTCAACTTTTATTAATTAATTTTAAAAGATAAATACTAAAAATATTATATTTGTAAATACTAAGATATATGAAAAAGAAAAAAATTTTTTTATTTGTTTTTATTACAATATTAATAATTTCATCAAGCATATTATTAACTTATTACTTCACTCCAGAACAATCATTATATCATCCTTCTGAAATAGTATATAAAGATGAAGATAATAACACCTTTTTAATAACACTAAATGATAAAAACGGAGAATACACTTACTATAATGAAATACCTCAAAGTTTTATTAATAATTTAATTACTATAGAAGATAAACACTTCTTTTCACATAAAGGATTTGATTTTTTTAGAATCATATCTTCTATAATCAATAATATAGTCAATGATAATTCTATACAAGGTGCATCTACTATCACTATGCAATTAGCGCGTCTTTTATTTTTAAATCAAAATCAAACTTTAAAAAGAAAAATTACAGAATTTTTTATTGCTATAAAAATAGAAAGAAATTATACAAAAGAACAAATATTAGAATTTTATTTAAATAAAGTATATTTTGCTCATGGAATATATGGTTTAAAAAATGCATCACACTTTTATTTTAATAAAGAAATTAATAATCTAACTTTAAAAGAACAAGCTATATTAATAAGTATAATAAACGCTCCTAATATATATTCACCTATAATTAATAAAGAAGCATCACTTAATAAAGCAAAAACAATATTAAGAACATTAAAAGATAATAACGCTATTACAATCAAAGAATATTATGAAGCATTATTTGAAGAAATAACATTAGCTAATAATATTGCATCTAATAAATATCCTTATTATATCGACTCAATTAAAGAAGAAATAGAAAAATATAATATTATAGAAAATACAAGATATAATCATGGAATAACAATAAAATCATTTTTAAATGTGAATTTACAAAACTATATTGAAAATATGATTAAAAATATATCATTCAATAATAGCAATGTTGCTATATGCATTATGAGAGTAAATTCTGGTGAAGTTGTCGCATTAATTGGCGGGAAAAATTACGAAGAATCATCATTTAATAGAGCCTTGCATGCAAAAAAACAAATAGGAAGTACTATTAAACCATTGCTATATTATTTAGCACTTAATAAAGGATTAAATCCATTAAGCGAATTCACCTCTAAAAAAACGACATTTAAATTAGATGAAGACACATATTATGAAGTATCTAATGCATCAAATATATATGCAGATAGAAAAATAACAATGTTAGAGGCTATTGCAATGTCAGATAATATTTACGCGATGAAAACCCTATTATTAGTAGGAAAAGATAAACTAATAAATCTAATCAATTCCTTTAATATGAATGTCGACGTTAAAAATGAGACTTTAGCGCTTGGAAGTAATACATTAACACCTTTAGAATTAACATCTATATATAATACAATCGCCTCTAATGGAATATTTTACACGCCTAAATTTATTGCTGAAGTATCATTAACTGATGATTTTTCATTATATAAATGTTCAAATACAAAAAAACAAATCTTAAACAAAAAAACAAATTCTATATTACAATTCATGTTACGTAGTCCATTTGATGAATCTTTAAAGACTTACAGCAACCCTTCATTAATGAATTATTATATATCTCCTTCTTTCGCAGGAAAAACAGGTACAACATCATCTTCATCATATGTTATAGGTTTTAATACTTCATATACAATTGGAGTATATGTAGGAACAGATGATAATAGTGATTTATATAATGGTTTTTTAGCTAAAGAGATTTTTTATAACATTGCAAAATATATAGATAAAAATGAAGGTTTCTTTGAAAAACCTTCATCAACAAAATCATTTACAATTTATAATAAATCACTTAATAAAAGATCATTTGAATACATTTACTAACACTTACTTAATAATACAGCGCAGTAACAATCGATAGCTTTATTTTCACCAACATCATCGATTTTTTCATTTGTTTGAGCTTTAACCGATATAGCATCTAAATCTATATTTAAAATATCTTTTAATGATTTTCTTATTTCTTCAATATAAGGCCTTAATTTAGGTCTTTCAACAATAATTGAAATATCAATATTTTCAATTCTATATTCTCTTTGTTTCATCATATCAAGCACTTTAAATACAATATCTTTAGAATCCATATTTTCACATTTAGGATCATTCTCATTAAAATGTGTACCTAAATCGCCTAAAGCAAGCGCGCCCAAAATTGCTTCTGCAACAGCATGAAGTAAAACATCACCGTCAGAATGTGCATCAATACATAAATCACAAGGAATATGTACTCCACCTAAAATAAAAGGCCTTCCTGAAGCAACAAATCTATGAATATCTCTACCAAAACCAATTCTCATATTATTTACCAGAAACATTAAAACGAATTAATAAACAATCGCCATCGCGTACAACATATTCTTTGCCTTCGCTTCTTAATTTACCTGCTTCTTTTAATGCTTTTTCTGTTTTATATTGCATGATATCTTCATAAGAATATGTTTCAGCACGTATAAAGCCTTTTTCAAAATCTGTATGAATTATTCCAGCACATTGAGGTGCCTTCATACCTAAAGAAAAAGTCCAAGCACGTACTTCATCCTCTCCAACTGTAAAGAAAGTAGATAAAGATAAAAGATGATATGCTGTTTCAACAAGTTTATCAAGTCCAGTTTGCGAAGCACCTAATTCATTCAAATATTCCATTCTTTCTTCAATAGAAAGCGAAGATAATTCTTCTTCAATAGAGGCAGAAATTGCAATCACTTCAGCATTTTCTTTATCTGCGATTTCTTTTACTTGGTTATAGTATTTACATCCTTCTATATTTCCATAATCTTCTTCTGCAACATTTGCAACATATATAACAGGTTTCATAGTTAATAAAGAAAATGATTTAACAAGATTTTTTTGTTCTTGAGTTAATTCCACCATTCTTGCAGGTGTTCCTTCCTCTAATTTTTCTTTTAATAACTTTAAAACTGTGCATTCTTCAACCGAAGCTTTATCTTTAACAGTTTTTGCTTTTGTTTCAACTTTACCTAATCTTTTAGTTATTGTATCTAAATCCGCGAAAATCAATTCATAATTAATCGTTTCAATATCTCGTTTTGGATCAATAGAATTTTCAACATGAATAATATCAGGATTATCAAAACAACGAACTACATGACATATAGCGTCAACATTTCTAATATTAGCTAAAAATTTATTACCAAGTCCTTCTCCTTTTGAAGCACCTTTAACAAGTCCTGCAATATCAATAAATTCAAAAGTTGCCCTAATAGTTTTTTTAGGATGAAATAACTCTACTAAATCATCCACTCTTTTATCATTTAATTCTACTACACCTGAATTAGGTTCTATTGTAGCAAATGGATAATTTGCCGCTTCCGCATTAGCGTTCGTGATGGCATTAAATAACGTAGATTTACCGACATTTGGAAGTCCTACAATACCTGCTTTTAAACCCATAATAATTAACCCTCTCAAAAGAAAACTTCTTTAGAAGTTTCTTACTAAGTTTATCATAAAGGCTATTTTTATTCTATAAAATATTAATAATATCTTTTAAGTAAATCATTACTATTTTTTATAACTGGTATTAATGTGTAAATTAAACATATAGGTAATACAATGATAAAACCTACTAAAAACATTATTATAAAAGGACCAATGTTAATTAAAAAACTAAAAGGTATATTAAAATACAAACAAGAAATTAATTTTGAAACAAAATAAAGAGTTAAAAAAGATAACAAATATCCTATTAAAAAATATGAGAGATTATATGTTAAATATAAAAGTATAATAGACTTTTTATTAACTCCAATACACTTAAAAAGAGCAACCTCTTTTGAAGCTTCTTTCATACTAGTTTGAATAGAGATTTGAGCAATTCCAAATGATGAAATAATAAGAAGTATAGAAAAAATAGAAAGTATAATATTTATCATTTTAATCATCGAATTAACAGATTCATTTACTTCAATCATAGGATTAATAAAAATCAATCTTTCATTTCCAGTATCATAATCAAAATCATCATCAACAGTTACTAAGAATTTATTAATTTGAATACTTTCTAAAGGATAATCAAGTCTTGAAGATAAAAAAGTTGGATACCAATAAGGATCTTGATAAATCCTTTCATCATCATCTTCAAATACTCCCGATATATTTAAATATGATAACGAAAAAGTGTTCCCATCATAATAATTATAATTGTTAATTATAAAGTATATTTTTTTATTTAATGCTTCACTATAATTAGAAAAATATCTTTTACACATAGAAGAAGAAATCATTATTTCATCAATTGTATATGGAATACGGCCATTAATTATTTCATTATATGAAGAAGCTATTTTAACACCTTTTTTTAAAGCTGAGGTTATTAAATTACCATAAGAAACATTACCAAAATCAAAAGAAGAAATATCCAAAGTATCAGCATTACTATCAATATCATTTAAATAATAACTTATTTCTAGTAAATCATCCTTATTTGTAGAAAAGAAAATAGTATTAGTAAACCCACTTACAAGAGCACTTTCTATCGCCTCATAATAAGTTCCCAAAGGAAAAACATTTTTAATATTATTTTCATAAATAAATTCTTTAATAGATTCATATGACACTTTATTACTTGAAGCATAGCTTATTAAAAACTTCCCCTTATGAAAAGAAGAAGATAATATGTCAGAATGAATATTGCCTTTTAATATCTTAAAATCATATTTTTCGTAATAATTACTTTTTAAATATTCATTAATCGCATTATCTATATTTAACACATCAGTTTTTAAATATATTTGTTTTTTTATCGTCCAAGGATACAAATCAGTTATAGATAAATTATTAGAAGTAGGAAGTTTCATAACATCTTCAAAAATATAAGAAACAAAATCTTTATCATTATGCGCTAGTAAAACATCATTTAATGGTGAAATAAAGAATGCTTTAATTTTAATTTTTATATCAATATTATAATTCCAATTTAAATTAGAAAAACAAAAATTAGCATACAAATCATTAAATTCCATATATTGAGATAATGATTTTTCATCTGTATTATTTAAATTTAAACTATTACATATTTTTCTAACATCTGATTTTTTTAATCCTAATACCAATTCATCTTTTTCTAAAACTAAAGGTTTATATGGATAAAATTTATATGAAACATCAATATCATCTAAATCGATTACTTCAGATATATCTCTTATACCAACATCATAAAAAACTAAACCGCCACCAAGAATTTCCATATAATTGTTATCACAAAATTGTTCTTCGAAATTTGAACTATAAATATATCCATAATCCATAAAATAGTTTGAATTATTAATAATTTCCATTGCCCCTAATTCATCAATCGATATTTCTTCAATTTTATCTTCGATTTCATTTTTATTTTTCATTATTATTTGATTATCATCAGTAAGTGAATTAAATGAATCAACAACCAAATTAGATACATCATTAGTTAAAACAAAAGAAAATCCAACAACAAACATACTAATAAAAAGTGAAAAAATAAATAAATATGATTTAACTTTTTTTCTTTTAATATTAACCAAAATGTATTCAAAAATAAACTTAATAGATAAAGTATTATCAGCTACTTTTTTCATACTTTAGTACCCATTTTTTAATACAATTATTTTTTAAAATATATAATACATCAGTATACTTATTTAATAGTTTTATATTATGACTTACCATAAAAATAGTTCTTTTTTTAGATTCCTCTTTTAAAAAATCCATTATTAAAGATGATGTTTTTAAGTCTAATGAGGCAGTTAATTCATCTAGAATTAAAATCTTAGGATTATTCATAAGTCCTCTTATTAAAGATAGTCTCATTCTTTCTCCTCCAGATAACTTTTTTGCCAATATGTTCTTTTTAGAAAATAAATCCAGTTTTATTAATAATTTATTTATTAATCTGTCATTAGTTTTATTAAATAAAGATAAATTTTCAAATAGCGTCAAATCAGGAAAAATAACAGGATTTTGAAATATAAAACCAATATTATTAAATATAAAAAGCTCTTTATTTTTAATACTTTTATAATTAATATTATTAAAATAAATATCACCATTATATGATGTATCAATTAATCCTAATATTAATAAAAATGTTGTTTTACCAGTACCTGAATCCCCTACTAAGCCATAGAATCCTTTATCAAATATAGTAAAAGAGATATTTTCAAATAATATAACATTATTAAAACTTTTACTTAAAGAAGTAATTTCTATTAATTTATTCACTTTTAATCACCTCATTGATTTTTATTCTTTTAATTATTAAAGATATATATAAACTTAATATTAAACTAGCAAATAATAATATTAA
>CAYVZF010000050.1:0-9780 GCA_964456095.1 uncultured Erysipelotrichaceae bacterium | reverse complement strand
ATTATAGTAACAAAGACAAATGTTTCAATTGCAATAAACATTAAACCAACGAGTACGCTAAAAATAAGAGAGATTATTTTTTCTTTTAAACCGCTCTTAGTTGCAAACATTAATTTAAAATCTTTTGCAATTAAATTTAACATTATCTTCCCTACCTTTCTTTATAAATATCTAAGAATATTTTTGAAAGTTGTAAGCGTTTATTAGGATTTCTTTTTAAATCATGTAAGCCAACAACTTTACCATCATTAATAATCGCAACACGATCACATATTTTACTTACTAATTCAATATTATGTGAAGTAATAAATACCGTATTTCCGTGTGCAGCGTATTCTTGCATCATTTTTTTTAGTTCTTCAACCGCGACAATATCAAGACCAACGGTTGGTTCATCTAGAATCCAAATCTTTGGATTTCCCATTAATGAACCTACTAAACAAATCTTTTGCTTCATACCATGAGAATAAGATGAAATCGACTGAGATAAATCTTCTTCACTTAAACCTAATCGATTACATAAATACTTGTAATTATTTTTTAATTCCTTTTCATTTAATTGATATATACTAGCAATAAACTCTAAATAATCATATCCAGTCATCACTTCATAACAAGTTGGTTCACTAGCTACGTAACCGAATACTGATTTTGCTTCAATTGGTTCTTTAACTATATCAAATCCATTTAATAGAATTTGTCCTTTTTCAAACTTTTTTAATCCAATCATGCAGTCAATCGTTGTAGATTTACCGACACCATTCATACCAATAAAACCAAATAATTCTCCTTCATATACTTCTAAATCAAGGCCAGTAAGAACTTTCTTTTTACCATAAGATTTATGAAGTTCATGAATAGAAACAGTTATTTGTTTTTCTTGCGCTGCCTCTAGCATCTAGCTCTTCCTCCTTAATCTTAAAAATACAATCTCAGGTTCTTTTTCACCTTGATAGAATTTATATAATGAATTACAGTTATCGCAATGAAAAATATCATTTTCAACTTCATTTACCATTTTTTGTCTACATATCGGACAATACATAGAGTATATTTTTTTACTACCTATTACACGATGATATCTTTCTTCAAAATATTGTCCTATCATTTCAACTTCACTTAATAAATTTTGTTTAATTATTTTTACAGTATCTTCTAAATATGCACGTAACCAAAGCGATATCGCTTCGATAGTTGTATATTTAGATGTATCTTGAACTTTTAATAAAACATTATCGAATGATTCATCTTTATTAACAATTAATAAATGTAAATTTGTTTGATTATCTTCTCTATTAACAATTTTAAAGATAAATTTATTTTCTTCTTCAATACAAGTCATAGTTATTTTCATATGTGAAGAGAAGAAAACTAAATCATTTTCAAGATTTAATGATCTTCTAATAACAGCTTCGGATTCACGTGTTGCTTTCTTACCAAATAATTTAAATCCAGCTTTCTTTAATTGCTTTAGAATTAATACATAATTATATAAGAAGAAATCTTTATTTATTTGAGCTTCATCATTATATGTGATAAATTTACGATAAAACTTAAAGCATTCATTATATAAACGATTATGAAGCAATATATTAGTTGGAATAATTGTTGATAATCTAGAATGATCTTTATTAATAATACGATAGAAATATGTTCCTTTTATTTTAATGATTTTCTTTTGCAAATAATCAAGTTTTATCATTGCCTTTTCTTGTTTATCTTCATCTAAAGATAAACTATCTTGACCAACATAAGATTGAATCATTGAAATATAAAATTGTTGGAATTTTGTAAGCTCTAAATCAAGTAAATTTACTAAATGAACAATAAACTTATTCTCATATGTTTTAATTTCATCTACATATTGTTGATTGTAAACATATTCAGGTACCATTTCAATACCTTGTTGTTTCCATAATGTTGAATCCGCAACTGTTTTTTGAAACATTTCTGGAGTTAAACTTGATGAGGAAGCTGAACGAACAATTACCTCTTCGCCTTTATTGGCAAGTATTGGGCGAGAAACAATCGAAATAATAACACTTAAGATTCTAGAAATATCTTCAAAAAACTTTAAATCATACTTGAAAGAAAGATCTTGTAATGATCTAACTTTAACTTCATCAATATGAGCAAAAAAAGTTGAAAAAGTATCATATTCTTTAGCAAATCTTTTAACATTACGAATTGCTTCTTTTAAATATCTTTCTTCGTTGGTTTTCATTTACTCCACTACAACTTTCTTATGAGATTATTAATCAATCTGCGACTTTGTGAGAAATCATGTTCTCCATAAATCTTATTGATTAAATCAAGAAGATGTTTAAGTCCATTTTTAACATATTCTTCAAAACGTCCTTCTAATTTTGCTAAAACCTTACGTGAAAGTAAGAAATCTAAAATATCTTCTTTTTTACCGCCACAAGCAATAAATGTTGGGACAAGCACTTCCATTTGATTTAAAATACGGTTACCAAATGTAACATCAAATGTGTCATAAATATAATCACAAATTTTTAAGAATTTTTCTTTATCTTCATCAGTTAATTTATTTTCTTCAATTTCTAATGCTTCTTCATATAATGAATGTAATTTTGAAGCACTTAAATTGATAACACCAGCTTCTTCTTCTTTAACTTCAAATGGAATATTCTTATTATCGAAGAAAATTGTAATAGCACGGTCATATACTTTATCTGCAATAGCAAATGTTGAGTCATCTTTATTTGCAGTACCAACAAAGTATGAATTAGTAGGTATTTTAATATAACCATCTTCTAATTTTACAGGTGGAATAAAATCATATGGTAAATGCATAATTCTTAATTTCCATTGATCAGAAGGATATTCCAAAACTGATAAGAAATCAGCAAAGTAATATTCAACACGAGAAATATTCATTTCATCGAGAACAAATATATTAATTCTATCTGGATTATATGAAGCTTCATATAATTTAACTAAGAAGTCTGTTTCATTATATGTTTTTGAGAAATCATTAAAATAACCAAGAATACTTGATTTATCTCTCCAAGTTGCTTGAACTGGTAAGAATGAAACAGTACCATTAACAAATTTAGCAAAATAACGTGGTAATGAAGATTTACCAGTACCACTTAAACCTTCTAAAATTGAAAAGTGAGAAGCCGCTAAACCACTAATAAAGATTCTTAAAGTATCTAAATCAAAATATAATTTTTCTTCTTTTGCTAAATAATTTCTAAATCTAACACATAATTCTTCTAAAGATAAATCATCTGTATCAATTTTTTCGATTTCATAACCATCATAATTATGGTCAATACGAGAAAGTGAAGGGAATACTTTTTCTCTATCATCTAACTCTCTAGCAACATCACAAGCAGCTGCTGAAACTCCTTGTCCAATAGCGCCACCATCACCATTTGGTGATACATTATTAGCATTAAAGTTTCCATCAAAGTTAGCGGTAACATCGTTTTCTTCTTCATCTTCGTCTTCAATTTCCGGTAAATCCTTTTTATCAAAGAATTTAAATGGTTTATCAACTAAGATAATATTAAATACAAACATTAATACCGCGCCAATTAAAGAGAATAATACAGCATAAATTAGTAAACTAAGTAGTAGACTTTGACCTAAAAATATTGAAAGGTTTTTAATATTATCACCACTTAATGGTAATTGAATTAATAAACTAACTCCATATGATAAGCCAACACATACAACTAAAGTAATAATGTATGTAAGTATCATTTTCCAACTAAATATTTTCTTTTTGTTAACAATCGCATATCTTATTTCATAAATAAGTGCTGCGACTAAAACAACAACATATATTGCAATAAGCAACAAACAAACAAATCCGTTTGCACCTTCAATTTGAATTTTACTAAAACCTAAACTATTACCTAAAAGCGCAATTGGATTCTTTTCAGCAATAATAGATTCTGCTGAACCAGATAAACAAACACCTGTAAATAATAATGTAAAAGCATAAAACATCGACAAAGAAATTGCAATTAAATTTCTTCTAGTAAAATATGGTTTTTGCATATTTTCCATCCTCCTTAGTATTATTTTTTTCTTAACTCTTCTAATTCTGTATTTTCAACTACTTCCAATATTTTTTTATCTTCATAGTTTTCATTAACCTCTTTTTTATCGACAATGCCGTTTTCATCCAAACGATACATAAATCCTTTATATAATATATATTCAACATAGCCGATTTTCATCAATTCAATATCTTTGTCTTCCATTTCATCAACATTAAATACAGAGGATAATATCTCTAAACGCTTTTCGCTTTCTTTATTCATCTTTTTCGATAAATAATCAATCACAAGCAAGCAATAAATAACTGCAACTACAGTTATAATTCCTGAACCGGATTGAAAAAACAATACAAACATTCCTACAAGCGGAACTCTTTTCCCTGAATATCTACCAATAACATTATCAAAAGTTGGTCTATATTTATCAGTAGCGTTATTAGCGTCTCCTCTTGTAACGTATACTCTTTCTCCATTTTGATATTCAAAATCAATAATTCTGTGTATAACAGTAATACCTTTATCATTAATAAAAGATATAACGTCATATTTTTTTAAATCAGCTTCATCATTAACTTTATTAATAACGATAATATCATAAGTTTGAAATTGATTATTCAAGTTTTCTGTGAATAAATAATTATTAGAACTATTTTTTTCACTCATCGATCCAGAAGCAACAACAATAACAGAATTACCACCAATCATCATTACATCCCCATTAACTTTGCTAATAACCGCTAAAGAGATAACAGGAATTATGATCGCTAAAAAAATACAATATGCACAATTTTTAATAATTGATATAATTTTACGACGCTTTTGTATTTTTGCTTTGCTTTCCTTTATCAAATCGTATAAAAAATCTGCATCTTGATTCCCTAATCTTATATCCTTAATTACGGAAGAGATATAAGATGAATAAAGCATTGTAATAATCGTTGCAAAACTTAATACACCAATAAAGGTAACAACTAAAGCGATAATTTCAGTTTGTGTCATTACTTAATCACCGTTATTTAAAATTAAGAATTAGCAACCGCAGTTAAAGTAATTTTATATTCAGCATTTGTTTCTAATTTAGTTTTAACATCATCCATGACATTTTTAACTTCTTCATTAGAAATAGTATATGCTTTTTTACCAGTTTCATCTGTTGTAAATGCACCACCAGTATCAGGATCATCATAATAATATCCAGGATTTACATTATTAAATTTTTCTCCCCATTTAAATGAAATGTCATAACTAAAGATACAAATTTTATTACCTTCAGCTAAACCAGAATAAGTATCATTTTCTACATCTTCTGCTGTAACAGTATATATTGTTGTATTATCAAGTTCGACAGTATCTAAAGCACATTCAGGTAATTCAATATACTTATCAACATCCGCGGCATTTTTTACTTGATCAGAAACATCCATAGAAACTGTTATTTTATCTAAATAATCAGCATTAGTAACATAACCACTGACAGTAACTGTTAATCTTTCATAGTCATTTTCAAATTTAGAATCGTATTTTAATCTGCCTTTATCATCATTTTTATCAGCATCAAATCTAAAGTCATCTGCTGAATATTCAACTTTTCCAAATTCAACAGTTCCATCGCTAACCATTCCAACAGTAATATTACCATCGTGTTCTGAATTTGCATCAGCAGAAAGAATCCAAGCAGCAAATCCAGTTGAAATTAATGCAACTGAAGCAAACATACATAAACCTAAAACAATTTTTTTTCTTTTATATGATTTTCTAGTAATTCTAGCCATAATATTTTTTCCTCCTAATATTTATCACTGACACTAATTATTCATTAGTACCAGGGCTTTTTGTTTCTATTTTTAAATTGTAACTAACTCCATTTAGAAGTTCATTCATTTCAGTTAATTGAGATTGAGCTTTAGAATCATCAAAGTCTTCTAAATTATTATAATAATAATAAGGATTTTCGTAATTAAATATTTCACCCCAAGCAAATTTGATTTCAATTTCAAATTTTGTCTTATTACTACTACTTGCTTCTTCACTAGATTTTTTTACACTAATTCCATATTCAGCAGTTCCCTTTTCATCAGAAATAGTTGTGAAGTTACTCCATCCATCTACATTGTTCAATGAAGGTATTCCAGTAATATATTTTTCCTCAATTGCTGTAGTAAAATTAGTTTGTTCCTCTACATCTTTCAATGAGAATTCTATTCCCATAATATCATTTAAATTCTCACCCTTTTTAACATTTGTGACTTCAAAAGTAGCTTTAGCACTTAACATTTCATAGCCAACAGAGTCATCATATTTATTTGTGACTCTAGGATTTTCAAATGTTTTAGTAGGCTTTTCAGGCATACTAAATACTATTTTGGGATCAACGCCTCCATCCCATGTAAATCCACTAATGAGTCTTGATTCATTAGAAACAGTATCAACAACAATATTTCCATTTTTTTCTTCAGAATTATTTCCAGAAATAACCCATGCTGCAAAGCCTGTACTCATAAGAGCTATTGTAGACATAATCATCGTCATATAAACAATTTTCTTTTTCATTCTTTTCCCTCCTCGTTTTAAAAAATGAAGTTAAATCAAATAATATAATATATATATTATTTATGCTGAAATTATAAGTAAACATCAAAATATTGTCAATATTAGACAATAAATATCAAAAAAAAACTTTATTTTTAAAATAAATTTTAAAATAAAATAATAATTTTATAATTTTAATTTTGCATATTTAAAGGAATTAAAAAAATAAAACTTAAGAAGTAATAGTTATATTATTAAAAAAACATAATAAAAACTTAAAATATCTAATATTTAGGCAATTTTTATTATTTTTTTACGTTTTGTAATTTTTTTCTAACCACCAAATTATTAAGATTTTTTTATCATAAATGCTAATTTTATAACTCAATGCCATCCAAATTATGTTTCATCTTATTTTTTAAAATAAATTCATGTTCTTATTATTTTTTTCATATATTTTTATCAATTTTTTCTAATTTCAATAGTTTCTTTTCCATATATTTCAATAATTATTTGAATTCCTCTACCTGATTTTTTACTTATATGTAATTGTAATAGTATTTCCGATAATTTTTCATTAACAGGAATAGATTCACCTAAATAAAATCCCTTAAATGTTTAAAAAGGCGGAAGCGCTCCTCTTGATAATATTTCTATTCTATTCAAAAAGACTGAAATCATAGGTTCATTTCCATCAATCCATTTATTATGTCATAAGAAGCTTCTGATAAATTGTGTAAACACGCATTAAGCTAAGCTTCTCTAAAACAACTAAAGTCAAATAGCTTTGTTTCTTGTCTTACTGCTCCTTCAATTTTAACAAATGTTTCATTTAATGATTCTACATAGTCAAGCATTTGTTTTATTACTAAAATTAAACATTTATATCCATATTCATTTCTTTTAACTAAATTTATTTTATCGACACCACCAAATTTTGTGACGTTAATTGAGTACGTATTATCATCAGATAATATATCAGCCATTAAATTATACTTATTATCACTAGTAATTAAGTTTAGGTTATATTTAAAAATCTCTTCATTCAATATTAATCCGTTAATCATATATAATTTTCAAATAATTAAAAGTTAAAATTTGATTATTTGATTCAATTCCCATTGAAGCTAAAGGTTCGATGCCTTAACAAGTATCCTATAGTTTATACAACAAAAAGCCTTTTACTTACATAAAAAATGAAACCATTTCACTATATTTCAAGCAAAATGGTCTACAAAATCAAAAAAAATAAGCCTTTTGCGAAAGACTTATCGATTTACTATAATGGTGCAGATGATAAGACTAGAATAACATAATTAAAGTCAATTTTACTATTTAATCAGTAAAACCAATATCTGAAGCTTTCAAACTAGAATATTGCTCAGGATAATTTATAACTAGTTGTCTTAGTTATTCCACAATTAGCAAATGGATGAATGCTTACAAAAGCATAACTTATTATTGCCGCAATAATCGGAGCAAATAGATGCTAATTATTGTAATACCAAGTTATTATTTCATCAATTAAAGATTCATCATCACACCATTCTGACGGAATATATTTTACTTGCTTGGTTTTATCATCATACACTACAAATAAAACACCTGAGAAGTAGCGCTTCTAAAAATAATTCTTTCGATAATGGTGTATTTTTTCTATTTATCTTCTTCTAAAATGAAAGTGCATCCCAATAATTTTGTACTTCTACATCAGTTAAAAACTTATTACTTTGTTTCTTCTCCCTAATAACATTTTCAACTTGTTTTAAAGATAGTACATTTTCTTCAATACTTGTAGAAAGTGTGTTTTTTTAAGTTTTGCATCATACATTAATTTTTGCTTTGTTCTTGTTGGTAAATATAAATAATCTAAAATGGTTTTATTTTTTTCAATATTTAATAAATAATCAATTAAATAATTAGTAGATTTAAACTCTAATTTCACTTTCATCATCTTTACATATATTATGACAAAATAAGGAGCAAAAACTAATTGTTTTATTCCTTATGATTCTTTGTTTATATTCTTATTATATCTAATTTATCAATTTCATTCTTATTTGCTCTTGCACTTCAATAGTAAGTAGATTATTTATATGATAATCCAATGTAAAAATCGATTTTTATATCTTAATATGAAATTCCATATAATAAGTTATTTTTTGCATAATTACTTTATATATGGTTTCTTAACTATTATTTAATAGGCTCAAATTTTATTGTAATTTATTGTTGATGACTTATTCTTTTATTTCCCAGTGACCAGTTCTTGGAGAGCCAACTCTAATTATCCTAGTATCACTTTTAATAATTCTTTCAACAGTTTTAACAGATTTATTGATTAATGTAGCTAATTCAATTCTAGTTATATATTTATTATTTTTTATTGCATTAAAAATTAACTCACCATCATTAGCGACATCATTAGCGACATCATTAGCGACATTTCTTCCTATTAACTGATAATATTTTTCTTTATCAACAATATTAAATGGTAAAATGCATTCTATAAATGATGAACCAAAATGAAAAACATCCTTTCCATATTTAGAAATAATTGTTGATATTCCTTTACCAGATTGTTCCATGTATTTTAACTTTAAAAATATATTAGCTAGTTCTTCATTAACTGGTTTTGATACACCATTAAAGAATTCTTCTTCAGTTAAATCATCTCTTAATACCCCTTGAGAAATAATTTCTACTCTATCTTCAAATCCATAAATTGCAGGTGGTATTTTTGAAGTCCATAAATTGTGACATACGGCATTGTACCATGCTTCTTTAAATGAATTTTTATCTAGTAATGGAGTGTCAACTCTATTATTTCCACCTGATACATCTGTTTGAATTAAATTAATAACATTATCAGCATAATCAAACGCTTCTTCCATTTTTCTTAATATACATCCATCATCAAATTCTTTTCTAGATAAAAAATCAACTTTAGTTGCACCTTTAAATTTACAAACCTTTATAGAAATACTATTTTGATCGGATAATAAATACGCCAAATAATTATATTTATCATCCTCATTTTTTAAATAAAAATTTTTATTAAATGATTGTTCATTATAATGAATATGCTTATAAGATAAAATAGTTTTAAACTCATCAAAGGTTAAATCTTGTCTAGGACTTTTCATCTCTACAATAGTTATCTTTGGAATTCTCAATGTTTTAATATATTCTCTTTCAATTTGTTCTTCAGTCA
>CAYVZF010000049.1:0-10062 GCA_964456095.1 uncultured Erysipelotrichaceae bacterium | reverse complement strand
AAACATCCTTAAGGATGTTTTTTTAAATCTATCAAGATTATTAATTATAAAGTCATTATTTCTTTTTCTTTTGAAGAATATACTTCATCAACTTTTTTAGTATAATTATCAGTCAATTTTTGTATTTCTTCTTCTAATCTTTTTCTTGCATCTTCAGGAGTTTCTTTATCTTTTTTTACTTCATCCATTGCTTCACGACGAATATTTCTAATAGCAACTTTTGTATCTTCACCATATTTTTTTGCAAGACGCGCTAATTCTTTTCTTCTTTCTTCATTAAGTGCAGGAAGAATCAAACGAATTGATTGACCATCAACAATAGGATTAATACCTAAATCAGATGCATTAATCGCAGCAACAATTGATTTTACATCATTTCTATCATACGGTTTGACAAGTAATTGTCTAGGTTCAGGAATACTAATTGAAGCAATTTGATTAATAGGTGTTGGTGAACCATAATAATCAGCTTCAATTCTATCTAAAAGAGAAGCAGAAGCCCTCCCTGTACGAATTGTAGAATAATTTCCTTTTAATGATTCAATAGATTTCTCCATTTTTTCTTTTGCAATTTCAAGAACTATATCCATCTTTTTTTCTCCTTATCTAATAATTGTTCCTATGTCTTCTCCATTAATAACACGTTCAAAGTTTGATTTATCTTGCATAGAGAAAACTCTTAATTCAATATTTTTATCCATTAATAAACTAACCGCTGTTGAATCCATAACACCAAGATTCTTTTCAAGCAATTCTTTATATGATAATTCTTTATAAAATACAGCATCATCATATTTATTAGGATCTTTAGAATAAACACCCTTAACACCATTTTTTGCCATCAATACAGCATCACAATTTGTTTCACACGCTCTTAATGCAGCACATGTATCAGTAGTAAAGAAAGGGTTACCAGTTCCACCACCAAATATCAATACAAATCCATCTTTTAATGCTTTATTAGCATCTCTTTGTGTAAAAGTGTCTGCAATTTTATTCATTTCAAAAGATGTCATTGTTTTAGCTTTTATACCAATATTTTTTAATGCAGCCTCTAATGCAAGTGCATTAATAACAGTACCGAGCATTCCCATATAATCAGCTTCTGCTTGTTTAATATGTATTGATTCTGCTAATTTGCCTCTAAATATATTACCAGCACCACAAACAACACAAACTTCAACACCTCTATCTACTAACATTTTAATAGATGATACGACATCTTCAATACATGTCGCAGATAATATAGATGATGAATCACCTTTTAAAGCTTCACCACTTAATTTAAGTAATACTCTTTTATAAGCATTCATTCTTTAAGTCTCCTTTTAAAAAGCACTCAAAAAGAGTGCTTTAAATTATAACATTTGTTTTGCTACTTCTTCAGCAAAGTTATCTTCTCTTTTTTCAATACCTTCGCCAGTCATGTAACGAATCATTTTATTAACAGTTACGTTATGTTCTTTTAACCATTGACCAACTTTAACACCAGGTGCCATCAAGTATTCTTGTTCTACAAATACTGATTCAGCAAAGTATTTAGAAACTTTACCAGAAATAATTTTCTTTAACATTTCTTCTGGTTTTCCTTGAAGTTTTGGATCTTGTTTAGCAGATTCAAGTTGAACTCTTGTTTCTTTTTCAACTTCTTCAGCAGGAATATCTGATGTAGAAATATATAATGGAGCATTTGCTGCGACATGCATAGCAAGTCCATTAGCATCTTCTTGTGAAATAACACCATCGATTAAAAGAAGTGTTGAAATCTTACCACCCATATGGATATATCCACCAAATGTTTGATTATCATTCTTTTCTACTAATTCAAATCTTCTTAAATCTAATTTTTCACCGATTTTTACAGTAGCGTTTGTATATAATTCTTCTGTTGCTTTTTTAGCACAATTAATGCAAGCAGGTTTTTCATTTAAAAGAATATTTGCTGTATCATTAATTAATTCTTTAAAAGGATCTGATTTTGCAACAAAGTCAGTTTCAGAATTAACTTCTAAAACAACTGCAACATTACCATCAATTTTTACACTAGTTGCACCTTCAGCAGCAATTCTACTAGATTTTTTTGCTGCTTTAGCAATTCCTTTTTCACGTAACCATTCACATGATTTTTCAACATCGCAATCATTTTCTAAAAGTGCTTTTTTGCAATCCATCATACCAGCACCAGTACGATCACGAAGAACTTTAATTAATTCAATAATGTTTGCCATTTTTTAATCTCCTTATTTTGTTTCTTCTTCTTTTTCAGTAGTTTCAGCAGGTACTTCTTCTTTTTCTACTTTTTCAGTTTTTGTATCTTTCTTTTCTACATTCTTTTTGTAAGGACGAGATGGTTTTTTCTTATTAGCTTGAGCATCTTCTCTAGCTTTTTGTCTAATTTGTTTTAATTCTTCTGTTTTATCTGCAGAATTTAAAGCATCAATCATAGATACTTCTTCATCAGGTTGAACATTATATGCATATAATAATTGTCCACCTTTAGCTTCAGTTACAGCATCAGCTAAAATACCAACGATTAAACGAACAGATCTAGGAGCATCATCATTACCTGGAATTAAATAATCAAATTCATCAGGATTAGAATTTGTATCACAAATGCCAAAGACAGGAATATGTAATTTTCTTGCTTCTAAAATTGCATTGTGTTCAACGTGTGGATCAGTAACAAAGATAGCATTAGGAACTTTTCTCATTTCTTTGATACCTTCTAAGTTTTTAAGAAGTTTATCTTTTTCTTTTCTTAAGTTAACAACTTCTTTCTTAGGTAAGTTATCAAATGAACCATCTTCTTCCATTTCAATTAATTGATTCAAATAGCGAATTCTCTTTTGAATTGTTTTAAAGTTAGTTAATGTACCACCTAACCAACGATTAACAACATAGAATGAACCAGAACGTAAAGCTTCTTCTTGAATAATTTCTTGTACAGGTTTTTTAGTTCCAACAAAAAGAACCTTTCCACCATCTGCAACAATTTTCTTTAAAGCTAAATATGCTTCTTGTAATTTTTGTGCAGTTTTAACTAAGTCAATGATGTAAACACCATTTCTAGCGCCAAAAATGTATTTTCCCATTTTTGGATCCCATTTGCGGGTTTGGTGACCAAAATGTACACCAGCTTCTAGTAATTTCTTTGTTGAAACTACTGGATCATTTTCGTCATGCATAACAGTTTCCATGACTTGTTCGTTTTCAATAACGATTTCTTTTTCTTCACTCATTGTAGTGAAACCTCCTTTATGTTTTTTTCCTCCCTTATTTCTAACAATTTCACAATTAAGAAACCAAAAATTCTTAATCACAACGGAAATTGAATCCATAAGGTGTGTTGTCCCTTCTCAAAGGGCTAATTTATTTTATCATACATTTTAAAATGCTTTCAAGAAAAAAGTATCTTAACACAAATATTACCTATATAGCCTAGTCTTTTTTTCTTCTTGGGAAAAACTTATCATAATCTTCCTTCATTCTTTTACTAGTTACATGAGTATACACTTGAGTTGTCGAAAGACTTTCATGCCCTAAAATTTCTTGAATCGTTCTTAAATCAGCACCTCTATCTAACATCGTTGTAGCAAAAGTATGTCTAAACTTATGAGGATGAAGTGACATCCCAAGTTTTAATTTTTTTTCAATTGAATTTAAAATATATTGAACACCCCTAGTAGTTAAAGGATTACCAAATTCATTTAAAAATAAATAATTATCATGTTTACTATTTTTCTTTTTTGTTAAATCTATTCTTAATCCATTAATATAGTTCTCTAAAGCCTCTTTTGAAGATTTTGAAAATGGAACAATTCTTTCTTTATTTCCTTTACCCACAACCCTTATAAATCTTTGTCTTATTTGTATATCACTCAATTGAATCGAACACAATTCACTTACTCTTAAACCAGAAGCAAAAAGAAGTTCAATTATAGCTTGATCTCTTGAAACATATATATCAGTTCTATTTTTATTTGCATTAAATAAATTATTTATTTCTTCTTCATATAAAAAATCGGGAAGTTTTTTTTCACTCTTAGGAGAACTAATATTAATAAAAGGATTTAACTTAATTATTTCTTTTTCAAGCATAAAAGCATACAACTTTTTCAAACTAACTAATCTTCTTTTTAAAGTAATTTTTTTAGTCCCTTTTTTTAATTCATATCCTAAATAATCTCTTATAATTAAAGTATCAACTTTAAAAAGATTATAATCTTCATTATGAATATAATTCAAAAAAATATTAATATCTAAAATATAAGCATTCACAGTATGAACACTATACATTTTAATTTTTGATAAATACTCTTCGAAAGAGTTAATAATTTCAATTTCTTCCATAATTTAATTATAAGTCAAATTAAAAAAGAAGTGAAGACCAATAAATCTTAGTCTTATTTTCACTTCTTATTTTTTTTGTAAAGATTCAGTATATTTACAAGATGGAAATCCTGTACACGCTAAAAAATCACTTTTACCTCTTTTTCCACTTTTAATAGCTAAAGGTTTTCCACATTTTGGACAAACCTTATCAGATAATTCAACTTTTTTTACTTCATCTTGTCCTTCAATAAACTTACAAGATGGAAATCCTGAACAAGCATAGAATTCTCCTCTTTTTGATTTTCTTTTTACTAAAGGTTTTCCACACTTTGGACATATCTTACCAGTATCCTCAATTTCTGTTTCTTCTTTTAAAACATATTTACAAGATGGAAATCCTGAGCAAGCTTCAAATGTTCCAAATTTTGATTTTCTTTTTACTAGAGGTTTTCCACATTTTGGACAAACATTATCAGTAAATACAATCTCAATACCTGGCATTTCTTTTCTTGCTTTTTCATACATAGGAGAAAAAGCATTATAAAATTCATTTAATATTTTATTTCTTGAGCCATTTCCAGAAGTAACATCATCTAATTCTTTCTCCATATTCGCAGTAAAAGAAGTATCCATGAATTCAGGAAAATATGAAGCCAATCTATCAATGGTTAATATTCCTTGTTCTGTCGGTTTTAACAAACCACTTTCCGAAATAATATAATCTCTATCATAAAGAGTTGCAATTGTTGAAGCATATGTTGAAGGTCTACCAATTCCAACATCTTCCATCATTTTAACTAAACGAGCTTCATTATATCTAACTGGTCCTTTTGTTAAATGCTTTTCTTCAAATATTTTACTAGGAACGATTTTGTCACCGATATTATACTTTTTAGCGTTTTTATTTGATTTAGTTTCTTTTTCACTACTTGTAACTTTCAAAAATCCATCAAATAACAATTCGACTTCTTCATAAGAAAATGAATAACCTAAACATTCAAATTTTAAAGAAACTACTTCTTCTTTTTTTGGAGCCATAAGAGAAGAAAGAGATCTCTCATAAATCAATTTATATAACTTAAATGCAGAAGAATCCAATTTACCTTTCATAGATTCTGGAGTGTTATCTAAAGATGTAGTTCTAATAGCTTCATGAGCTAATTTAGTATCATCTTTTACTTGTAGATTCTTATATTTAGAAGCACTTGCCATATATTCACTTCCAAAATTATTTAAAATATAATCTTTACCATGTTCAATAAATTCTTCAGCATATCCTATTCCATCAGTACGAATATAAGTGATCAAACCTAATTCAAATAATTTTTGTGAAATAGATTGAGTTACTTTTGTAGAAAAATGAAATCTATTAAAAGCTTCTTGTTGCAAAGTAGATGTTTTAAATGGTAATTTAGGTTCACCAAAACGAGTACTTATTTTTTTATTAGAAATAGTAAATTCTTTATTTTCTAAATTTTTAACGATTTCAATCGCAGATTCATATGAAGAAATAGTAATATCTCTTCCATTATATGAATCAAGTTTTGATTCCATATTATTAAATTCACCACATATGACATAATATTCACTAGGAACAAATGATTGAACTTCTTTTTCTCTATCAGTAATTAATTTTAAAGCAACAGATTGAACTCTACCTGCTGACAATGAATGAATCTTTCTTTTTAATAAAGAAGAAAGTTCAAATCCCATAATACGATCTATTATTCTTCTTGTTTCTTGTGATGACACTAAATCCATATCAATCGTTCTAGGATTATCCATTGCTTTAAGAATTGCTTTTTTTGTTATTTCATGAAATTCCAATCTTTTAGTAGAATCAACATCTAAATCAAGAACTGATGCTAAATGCCAAGAAATAGCTTCTCCTTCTCTATCAGGGTCGGTTGCAAGAAAAACTTCACTTGCTTTATTTTTAGCTTTAATTAAATCTGAGACAACCTTTTTCTTATCCTTATTTACAACATATGTAGGAGTAAAGTTGTTATCAATATCAACACCCAAGCCACCTTTACCTGTAGTAGATAAATCTCTTATATGTCCCATAGAAGCAATTACTTCATAATCTTTTCCTAAATATTTTTTAATCGTAGAGCATTTAGTAGGTGATTCAACTATAATGAGTTTCATTAAGATTCTCCTTTTAATATACGATAATAAATATAAATAATTTTTACAGGCTTTGTCAAACTTTTTTTTACGCTTTTTTTGCCCACTTTTTCCTTATTATTAAATATAATAATAAGATTTTTTCATTATCATACTAACTATTATAAGATTTTAAAAAAACAATATTCATAAAGTATAAAAATTATATTTCTTCTATTATATCATTATACGTAAGAACCACTTTCGCACCTTCTTTAATTAAAAAATTACACAGAGAATCAGTTTCATCAATTCTTGTTGGGACACACAAGATTTCTTTATTATTTTCTAATGCATAATTTACAGTAATCGCGGTACCAGATTTCATTTTTGCTTCAGGAACAAAAAGAGCATTAGCAAATGCTGCGATTAATCTATTTCTCACTTTAAACTTCTCATGATCTACCTTACAAAAAGGAGGATATTCACTAATAATCAACCCATTATCTTTTATTTTTTTAAATAATTCATTATTACTTTTTATATAATACTCATTTAAACCATTAGCAAGTATAGCAATAGTCTTTCTATTATTATTTAGTGCAATAGAATGTGCTAAAGAATCAATACCAATAGCAAGACCAGAGACAATAACAACATCTTCATTTTCTAAAATAGAATTTAATAAACTAGTTGTAACACTTTTACCATAATTTGATGGTTTTCTTGTACCAACAACACTTAAATAATTCTTTCTATTTAATAACGAAACATCACCATGATAAAAAATAACATATGGTGGTTTATAAATATTTTTAAAGCAATTTGGATAATTGTTATCTAATATTGTAACAACATTACAATCTAATTCATTAACACACTTTTCAACGTCTACTCTTTCAATATGTTCTTTATTTTTAATAGCATAAGAAATTTTTTCAAAATCACCTTCATATTTAATAGCAAAAAAAATCAATATATCTCGTATATCCATATAAAAAACCTCCTAATAATACAATTAGAAGATTTTATAATTATTAACTTATTTTGTTAAATATTTTTTAACTGGGCCATACGAATAACGATAATGTTTTTTTATTGGACCATATTTTTCAAGCAACTTTAAATGTTCTTTAGTAGGATAGCCTTTATGTTTTTTAAAATTATATTCTGGATATTCTTTGTCTAATTCTTCCATAATTCTATCTCGCGTAACTTTAGCTAAAATAGAAGCCGCAGCAATACATTGAGCTTTCGCGTCACCTTTTATTAATGCTTCAATAGGTGTACCGAAAAAATCATATAAAGGCATTGCATCTGTTAATATATAATCAGGTATGATGGATAACCCCTTAATCGCTTCAACCATACCTTTTCTAGAAGCTTCATATATATTAATTTCATCAATTTCTTGAGGCGAAATTACTTTAATACAATATGAAACAGCACTTTTTTTAATTTCCTCAAATAAAGCATTCCTTTCACTTTCTTTAAGTTTTTTAGAATCATTAATAAGAGGATTTTTATAATCTGAAGGCAAAATACACGCGGCGCAAACAACAGGTCCACATAAAGGTCCTCTTCCAGCTTCATCTGTACCAGCAATATATTTAAATCCAGCTTTATAAATATCAAATTCGTAATCTAACATAATTCATCAATTATAGTACGTACTATTTTTCCTTCCTTAAATTCTTTTAAAATTAATTTCTCTGCAGAATCAATATCTTTCTTACCTTCTTTTAAAAGAAGTCCTCTAGAAGAAGCAACTGATTCAATAATTTGTTCATAAGATAAATTATCTACATTAATTTGAAATCTATTATTAAATTCATTTTTATATTTAGGTAATAAAATATTTAATAATGTCTCACATAGAGAAGAAATAGGTAAAATATCTTCTGGTATTGAACCAATAAGCGCTAAATTAGTAGCAATTTTTTTATCTTCATAATGAGGCGGTAAAATACCTGGAGTATCTAATAATTCATAATCTTTTTCCACTCTTATCCATTGCTGAGCTCTAGTATGTCCTGGTTTATTTGCTTTAGATGCAGAATCTCTACCCGCCAAACGATTAATTAAAGAACTCTTACCTACATTTGGTATTCCAAGTACCATACATCTAATTGGTTGGGGTTTCATCCCTCTTTTTTTCTCTTTTTCTCTTTTTAATGAACCAGAAAGAGCAATTTTCTTTTTTAATAAATTTAAACTTTCTTTTTTAGAGATATCAAATGGTAAGACAGTATAACCTTTATCTTCATAATATTTAATATAATCTAAAAGCATATTTTCATCACATAAATCTTTTTTTGAAAAAACTAATATTTTTTGTTTATTTTCAATTAAACAATCCAAAAAAGGATTTTTACTAGAAATAGGTGCTCTAGCATCAACAATTTCAATAACAACATCCACAATCTTTATTCTTGGAGCCAATTCAGAAAATGCTTTTTTCATATGGCCAGGATACCAATGTACATTTTGCTTATTCATTTAAAAAAACTTCCATTCTGTAATATTATAATAATTACGTTCGTTAAAATTACATACATTACCGCTTCCATTATTGTTAGAGCACGATGCCATAATAACACTTAATACTCCAACAATACTTTCTTTTTTTACAAAGCCAATACCATGAAGAGAATCTCTTGATACTTTACGATTATCGCCTAAAACAATAAACTCATCATCACTTAAAACAATTTCTTTATCACAAAATTCTTTTTTTACATTATTAGATGTATATTTTTTTGTTTCTTCTGAAATATAACTTTGAGGGATAATTTCACCATTTATTTTAATATCACATGTATTAGAATCAAAATAAAATGTTTCATTTGGTAATGCAATAACTCTTTTAATATATATATCTTCTTCATACTCTAATGGATCAGTAGAACTAGAAGGATGAAAGATAATAATATCATCTCTTTTAATGTTATTTATGCTTCTATTTGTCTTTTTAGCATAGCCAAATTCTCCACTTTGAAGTGTTGGAAACATAGAACTACCAGAAACCATAATTGGAGTATAACAAAGATTAAAAGCAATAGAAAAAGATGAAATAATAAAAGCAAATACTAAAAATGCATATATAACTATATTAACTACTACTTTCTTTTTTGATTTCATTTCTCTCACCAAAAATAAGTATATACTAAAAATATTTTTTATAAAATAAAAACCATTCTATTTAAACTAAATATAATCATATTCAATTCATCATAGAATGGTTTTAAGTTACTTATTAGAAAACTTCTTTCAAACGAGCAGACTTTCCTGATCTTGAACGTAAGAAGTAAATCTTCTTTCTTCTTACTTTACCATGTTTTACAACTTCAATTCCTGCAATATTTGGGGAATTAACAGGGAATGTTCTTTCAATGCCGACACCCGCAGAGAATTTACGAACAATAAATGTTTCGCTAACTCCTGAACCACGGCGAGAAATAACAACACCTTGGAAGACTTGAATTCTAGATTTTCCGCCTTCAACAATACGTACAGATACTTTAATAGTATCACCTGTGGTAAAAGATGGAAGGTCTGAACGAATTTGAGTTTTATTAATAATATTAACTAAATTCTTATTCATACTCTTTTCTCCTTTTT
>CAYVZF010000048.1:6962-10255 GCA_964456095.1 uncultured Erysipelotrichaceae bacterium | reverse complement strand
GTAGTACTTGGTCCTTCTGCTGAAGAAGAAGCACTGCTATCGGTTCAAGTAATTCCTCTATCTGATACATCTGCGACCGCGGTATTTGTTACAGATAAGGGATATGTTGAAAATAAAACATTTATCTTAGATGATAATACTAATATAAGTGATATTCAAAAGTGTGTTGAAATGCTAAATAATAGATTAAAGGGAACTCCAATATCTGATTTAATTGAGAAAATGGAAGCGATGAAACCTTTAATCTCATCATTTGTTAAAAGTAATGATGCAATATATAGAGCATTCTTAGAAGCGTTTGTTAATTTTGCTTCAGAAAGAGTTTCTTTATTTGGCGCGGATAATTTATTAGAACAACCTGAGTTCTCTTCCGACACAGAAAAAATAAAGAAAATGATTAGATTTATCGAATCACCGTCTAAAGTTAAAAAAGCAGCTTATTCTAATGAAGATATGTTAATTAGAATTGGCCCTGAAGATGATTTAGATAAAGAATTAGAAGGTGTTACATTAATTTCTAAAAAAATACCTTTAAATAATGGAAGTAAAGGAACGATTGCTTTAGTTGGTCCGACTAGAATGGATTATGACTTAGTAATGAATGCATTAGAGTTTTTAGCGGATGAATTATCAAAATTGTTAGGAGATGAAAAAAATAAAGATGAGTAAAAAAAGAAAAAACGAAGAATTAGAAGAAGAAATTAATGAATCTAATGAAACTGAATCTAGTGAAGAAAAGATTGATCTAGGTTTTGAAGAACAAATCGAAAGTTTAAAAAAAGAAGTAGAAATGTGGAAAGATAAATCTTATAGACTTGTCGCTGATACAGATAATTTAAGAAAATCATATGAAAAAGATCATGAAAATTTGCTTAAATATCGCGCAATGGGATTTGTTGAAAGATTGTTACCTGTACTTGATTCGTTTCATATTTCATTAATGGTTAAACCAAATGATCCAGCTTTGAGTAATTATGTTAAAGGATTTGAAATGATCTATAGACAAATGAAACAAGCTCTTGAACAAGAAGGTGTAAGTGAAATATCACCTAAAATAGGAGATGACTTTGATCCTGATAATATGCAAGCAATTGATGTTAAAGATGGTGATGAGGATAATAAAATTATTCAAATATATCAAAATGGATATATATTAAAAGATCGCTTAGTTCGTCCAGCGATGGTCGTAGTTTCAAAAAAACCGACAAATAATAAAGACGATGATAAAAAAGATACTGATGAATCAGTAATTAATTAGATAAAGGAGATTATATATTATGGCAAAAGAAATTATTATTGGTATTGACTTAGGTACAACAAATTCAGTTGTATCATATATGATGGCAGATGGAAAAGTTAAAGTTATTCCAAATCCAGAAGGACCTAATACAACTCCATCAGTTGTTGCTTTCAAAGCAAATGGTGAAGAAATTGTTGGTCATGCAGCAAAAAGACAATTGTTAACAAATCCTGATACTGTAGCATCTATTAAAAGAAAGATGGGTACAAATCAAAAAGTACGTGTTAATTGCTTAAATAAAGAATTCACACCTCAAGAAATTAGTGCAAAAATCCTTGCATATATGAAGAAATATGCAGAAGATCATTTAGGACAAAAAGTTGAAAAAGCTGTTATTACTGTTCCTGCATATTTTAACGATGCACAACGTCAAGCTACAAAAGATGCTGGTCAAATCGCTGGTCTTGATGTAGTAAGAATTATTTCAGAACCAACTGCGGCTGCACTTGCATATGGTGAAGAAACTAATGAATCTAAAAAGATTTTAGTTTATGACCTAGGTGGTGGTACATTTGATGTATCTATTCTAGATATCGGTGATGGAACATTCGAAGTTATTTCTACATCAGGTGATTCAAATCTTGGTGGTGATGACTGGGATAATGCGGTTGTTAAATACTTATTAAATGAAATTAAAAATGAGTTTAATAAAGATTTATCAAATGAAAAAATGGCTTTACAAAGATTAAAAGAAGAAGCAGAAAAAGCTAAGATTGCTTTATCAAGTCAATTAGAAACTATCATTTCACTTCCTTTCTTAGCAATGGGTGAAAATGGTCCTATTAACTTTGAAACAACATTAACAAGAGCTAAATTCCAATCATTAACCGCGGATTTATTAAAAAGAACAGAAGAACCAGTTAGAAATGCATTAAGAGATGCTAAATTATCAACAAGCGATATTCAAGATGTTATTTTAATCGGTGGTTCTACAAGAATGCCTGCAGTTGTAGATTTAGTAAAACGTTTAACAGGTAAACAACCTAATATTTCAATTAACCCTGATGAAGCAGTTTCTGTTGGTGCTGCAATTCAAGGTGGAGTATTATCAGGCGATAAAAAAGATATCTTATTATTAGATGTTACACCACTTACACTTGGTATTGAAACAATGGGTGGAGTTATGACTGCGTTAATTCAAAGAAATACTACAATTCCAACTACTAAATCACAAGTATTCTCAACTGCAGAAGATAATCAACCAGCGGTTGATATTATGGTATATCAAGGTGAAAGACCAATGGCACGTGATAACAAAATGCTTGGTATGTTCAAATTAGATGGTATTAGACCTGCAAGAAGAGGACAACCTAGAATTGAAGTTACATTCAATATAGACGCTAACGGAATTGTTAATGTTAAAGCAAAAGATTTAGATACACAAAAAGAACAACAAATCACTATATCTGGTTCTAATGGACTTTCTAAAGATGATATCGATAGAATGGTTCGTGAAGCTGAAGAAAATAAAGAAGCAGATGAAAAGAGACGTGAAGAAGTTGAAATTAAAAATAAAGCTGAATCATTAATTTCACAAATCGATCAATCATTACAAGAACAAGGTGATAAGATTGATGATGCACAAAAAGAACAAACACAAAAATTAAGAGATGAATTAAAGACCGCTCTTGATAATAATGATATTGAAACATTAAAAGCTAAAATGAATGAATTAGAACAAGCTGCTGCAATGGCTCAACAATATCAAAATGCTCAAGCAAATCAATCATATGATACTCAAGATTCTCAAAATACAGAAACATCTTCTTCTAATAATGATGATGTAATTGATGCAGATTATACTGAAAAGAAATAATTATTAATAAGTTAAAGGAGGCTAATAACCTCCTTCTTATCGTATTTAATAGAAAGGGGATTTTATGGCAAAAAGAGATTATTATGAAATTCTTGGAGTGTCAAAATCTGCTTCCCAAGATGAAATTAAATCATCATATAGAAAACTTGCAAAAAAATATCACCCAGATTTAAATAA
>CAYVZF010000048.1:0-6862 GCA_964456095.1 uncultured Erysipelotrichaceae bacterium | reverse complement strand
TTTAGAAGAGAAGGTAATGATATACATGTAGATATTGAAATATCTATGGTAGATGCTGCACTTGGTAAATCTATTGAACTTGATACTGTTTATGGAAAAGTTAAGATGGATATTCCTCAAGGAACTCAACCAAATCAAATATTAAGAATACGTGGTAAAGGTGTAAAAGATGTTAAGAATCCATCTATTGTTGGAGATCAATTAGTACATGTTACAGTTAAAACACCTACAAAGATAAATAATGAACAAAAGAAACTCTTAGAGGAATTTCAAAAATTAGAAGAAAAAAAGAATAAGAGTATTTTTGATAAAATAAAAGATAAACTTAAAAACTAAGATTTAAAGGAGCATTTTATGATTGATAATAAAATAATTACCAATTTAATTTTAGATGCTCAAAATGGCTCAGAAGAAGCATTCAATGAACTATATAAAAAAACTAATAATTTGTTATTTAGTGAAGTTGTTGAAATTATTCATGATGAAAACTTGTCATATGATATAGTTCATGATACTTATTTAAAAGTCTTACAAAGTAAGATGAAAAATTGTTCAAATGGCCTTTCATATTTAATAACTATTGCTAGAAATTTAGCAATTAATTCGTATAATAAAAGAAAAAGAGAAGTATTTTTAAAATACGAAGAGATTGATTTGCTAAAAAAAGATGAATTACCTACATATAATGATGATTATATAAATGAAGTAATGAGTAAATGTCTATCTTCTTATCAAGAAGATTTAATAAAACTACATGTGATTGATGGCTTTACTCATCTTGAAATAGCAAAAAAACTAGATAAACCTGTAGGAACGATAATGTGGCAATATAATGAAGCAATAAAAGCTGTTAGAAAGTATTTAAATAAAAATAAAAGTAAATAATTTTAATCTATCTTATTTATGAATAATTATCATTTATAAGATAGATTTTTTTTAAAAGATTTTAAAATCCCTTGACAAGAAATTGACAAATGGCATTTTATGATACTATTTATTTGTGAAAGGATAAAAGGCATGTTTAAAGATAAAATACTTGAATTAATGAAAAAAGAAGGAATATCTCAAAGAGAATTATCTGAAAAAATTCAAATTAATGAGTCATCAATGTCAGATATTTAAGTGGTGAAAGGACACCGCGTATTGATGTAATAAGTAAATTGGCTAGGCACTTTAATATTACTGTTGAAGAATTGCTAGATGATAATACACATAATACTGAATATATAGAAATGCGTGGACTTGTTGCTAAGAATGCTTCTAATTTATCAAATGAAGAAATTGCAAGCTTGATTACTTTATTGTCTAATAATATAAAAAAATGAGATTGAAAGATGAGAAATATGAATTTGCAAAAAAAGAAGTCGCATATACAATATTTGAATATAAATTAAAATATCCAATTGATATTTTTGATTTAGCTAAAAGAATGGGATTTGTTCTTGTACCATATTTTTCATTTAAAGATGACAAAACTAAATTATTGAATTTTAGTGAAGATGGTTTTAATTATTTTCAAAAAGATATAAACACTCATTATATTTACTATAATGATGAAATAGAAGAAAAAGGTAGAATAAAGATTACTATTGGTCATGAGATAGGGCATTTAATTCTTAATTGTAATGGTAATAGTGAAGAGAGCAATTCTTTAGCGGATTTTTTCTCAGTTTATTTATTAGCGCCAGTAGTATTAATAATTGAAAATAAGTTAAATTCAAAAGAAAAAATTCAAAATTTCTTCTTAATAAGTGAGCAAGCATCAGAAAATAGTTTGGATAGAGCAATAAAAAGATTTCATTGTAATTCAAGATATAAAGACTATGAAAATTATATTATTAATTCACAAAAAAATTAATTTAGTAATAACATTTTAAATGTTTATTATAAAAAAAGAGACTATTGCAGTAGTCTCCTAAACATGCATATAATGCATTACCAAATAATTTATAGCATGTTTAATACCAAATTGCAAATTTTTTAAACAAAGGAGGTTTTTTATGTATAAAAATGCAGAAGGTATTATAACAGATTCGTTTCAAGCTTTCTTGGTGGATGAAGCGAATTTTACGAAAAATGAGGAATATCCTTTAATTGAAAAATGGATGATTCCATAGATTCCACCAAAAAAATAATAACTTTTAATGAGGCATTAGCATATAAAGGTGATTTAAGTGATACGTATATATGCTTTTATGCACAAGATCAAACATTTGAAAGAGTTAGAAGAAATCCGAAAAGATATGTTGATTTCTTTAAAAAAAGTGCTGGAATTATTGGTTTTGATTTTAGTATTCATACTGACATGCCAATTATAAAACAAAAAGCACAAATGAATGATAACTTATGTTTAACTTTTTATTATGGTAGGCAAGGAATAAAAGTTATTCCAAATATTAGATGTGGTGTTTATGATTTATTACCTGAATTTTTAAATTCAATACCAAAACATTCATTAATTGCAGTTGGAACGTATGGTTTCATAAAAGAAACATACAAGAAATATGAATGGTATTGTTTTTTAAAAAAAGTGATTAATGAATTAGAACCAAGTGGAATTATTGTATATGGATCACTTAGCAGCAAAATTTTTGATGAATTCAAACAAAGAACTAATTTTTATTACTACGACTCCTGGAGTATTAGAAGAAGAAGGGAGGTTAGTAATTATGCCAACAAAGAGTGCTAGTTATAGATATGGAAACACTAGAGGTTCAAAAAGTAAAGGAAAACCTACGGAACATATTAAATATGCATGGGCAAAAGATTTTAATAAAAATGGATTGGAAAAACATTTTAAAGATCATGGTAAAGAATTTGGCTGCAGTAATATAAATGATTATGTTGCTCATGCAGTTAGTTTTGCAAATCATATTGATAGGGTGAAATATAAAAGTGTTGTTGATTGGAGGGAAACTACGTATAAATACAATCCAAAAGATAATATTCTAGTAGAAGTATCAAAAGAAGGATATATTATTTCATATAGACATTATGGTGATAAATTTTGGTATGAACCAAAGAAAGGGAAAAAAGTATGGATAAAATAAAAAAATATGAATCGATGTTATGTCCAGTTTGCAAAAATGTATATTTTTCAAATATTTCTAAAGATAATTACGAAGAAGATTTAAAAAGATACAATGATGGTGAAGTACAATGTCCTTCTTGTGGATGGATTTATGATTTAGAACAAGTTAATCATCCTAATACATATCTTGGATATAATGGTATAACGTTAAAAGAATATAAAAAACGATATGAAGAAAAAATAAAAGATAATTCTGAATATAATTATTTTGAAGAAAACATGTCTGATTTTAATCCTCATATATGTCCAATATGTGGTAAATATGAATTTGCATATGAGAATAGTTTTGATTTATGTCCATATTGTGGATGGAAAGATGATGATGCACAAGAAAAAGATCCTAATTTTAATGACGGAGAAAATGAATTGACTTTAAATGAATATAAGATGCAATATTGTAAAAAAATAAAAGAAAATCCAAATTATGTATGGGGAAATGATTATAATGGAATATTTAAACCAATGTTATGTCCAATATGTGAGAAAATGTATTTTTCTAGTCCAAATAAAGATAATTATGATGAGGAAATTAAAGAATATTTAAATGGTGAAGTAATATGCCATCATTGTGGATGGATTTATGAATTAGAACAACTTAGAAATCCTGATACATATATTGGATATAATAAAAAAACATTAAATGAATATAAAAAATGGTATAAAGAAAAAATAGAAGAAAATCCTGATTATGATTATTTAGATGAAAATAAACCAGATCCTATACCTCATATATGTCCAATATGTGGTAAACATAAATTTAAAACTCATGGATATTGTGAAATTTGTCCTTCTTGTGGATGGGAAGATGATGAGTATCAAGAAGAAAATCCCGATGATAGTACATTTGGAATTAATAAATTATCTTTAAATGAATATAAAAAAAGATATATTGAAACAATTAATAAGTTTCCAAATTATTTTTGGATAAGAGACACTGATAAATACTATGATAAAAACTTTAATGATAATCTAAGAAGTACTTATAATAATAAAAGTTGTTTTGAATATGGTAATAATTTAGGCCTATTTAAAGAAGGTGTTCCTACTAAACATATTATGTATTTATGTGCTAGTGAGTTTGATGAAAATAAATTAGAATCTCAATTTAATAAATATGGAAAAGAATTTAATTGTTCTAATAAAGAAGAATATGTAGAAAAAGCAATAGAGTTTGCAAATGATGTTGATATAGATAAGTATAGAAGTTTTGTTGATTATAGATGGATAACTTATAAATTTGAACCTAAAAGTAAAATATTAGTTTTGGTTACAAAAGATGGAATTATTATTTCTTTTAAACATTATAGAAATAAATTTTTATATGAAGTTAAGAAAGGTGAAAAAAGATGGATAAAATAAAAGAATTTAAACCAATGTTATGTCCTATTTGTAGTGAGTTTTATTTTTCTGAACCTTATAAAGAGTTTTATAATGAGGAAATCCAAGAATATTTAAATGGTGAAGTAATATGTCCTCATTGTGGATGGATTTATGAATTAGAACAACTTGAAAATCTAAATACATATATTGGATATAATAAAAAAACATTAAATGAATATAAAAAATGGTATAAAGAAAAAATTAGATTAAATCCATACTATGATTATTTAGAAGATAATACATCAGATCCTATTCCTCATATGTGTCCAATATGTGGCAAATATGAATTTGAAGATGAAAATAGTTTTGATATATGTCCTTCATGTGGTTGGGAGGATGATGCTGTTCAAAATGATGATCCTGATTTTTTTGGAGGTGCAAATAAATTATCTTTAAATGAATACAAAAAACAATATCAAGAAAAAATCAAAGAGAATCCTAATTATTTTTGGGGAAATGATTATGCTAAAGATAATAGTGAAGATAAAAATGATTTAATTGATAATGATGACATATATGGTAATAAAGATAATTTTTTTACTTATTCTGATAATGATGGAGTTCCTACTAAACATATTTCATATATGTATGCAAAAGATTTTGATGAAGATTTATTAGAATTATATTTTTATAAGTATGGGAAAGAGTTTAATTGTAGTAATAAAGAAGAATATGAACAAAAAGCTATTACTTTTGTAAATGATATTGATAGAGATAATTATAAAAGTTTTGTTGATTATAACTGGATAACATATAAATTTGATCCTAGAAATAAAACTTTAGTAGTTGTAACAAAAGATGGAAATATTATTTCTTTTAAACATTATGATAAAACATTTTATTATGAAATTAAGAAGGGAAAAAGGAAATGGATAATATAAAAGTATTTAAACCGATGTTATGCCCAGTATGTGGTGAATTTTATTTTTCAAAACCACTTAAAGATTATCTTGATACTGAAATATTTGAATATTTTAATGGAGAAGTTAAGTGCCAACATTGTGGATGGATTTATGAATATGAACAAATTAATAAACCAGATACATATATTGGTTATAATAAAAAAACATTAAATGAATATATTTCATGGTATGAAGATAAAATTGAAGAGAATCCAGATTTTGATTATGCAAATGAAAATATGCCTAAACCGATACCTTATATATGTCCAATATGTGGTAAACATGAATTTAAAAATCATGGATTTTGTGAAATATGTCCTTCATGTGGTTGGGAAGATGATAAATATCAAGAAGAAAATCCAAATGATCTTCGTGGCAATAATTGTATGTCATTAAATGAATACAAAAAACAATATAATAATAAAATAAAAGATAATTCTAATTATTTTTGGAAAAAAAGTTAAAAAAATAAAACTTATATAAAACCTATCTTATTATTGAACTTAAATTCATTTTGTATAAGATAGGTTTTTTTGTTGCGCTATTTTTACCTTTGATGTTTTGTTAAAAATTTATAATGAATAAAAATATATTTTGCATTGCAAAAGGTGATATAGCTGCTTATAGATATTTATGGGGGGTAAGTATTTTATGAAAAGAAATAGATCATTAATTTTGTTTATAACATTAACCTTTTCAAGTTGCAATATTAATACATTTCCTAGTGAAAATAGTAACCCTAATTTAAATGATGCTTTTTCAATAGAAAATAGCAGTTCTTGTTTTGAAGATAGCTCAATTTCAAATAGCAATGAGTTAAATTATTCTATAAATTATGAAATTCCTTTTATAACTGAAGAAGAACAATATACTAAAAGTGATTTAGTAATACTAATAAAAGCAAATGGAATAGGAAATGTTGAAATAATTAATGATAAACCATATACAATTTATTATTTTAGTATTATGGAATTTTATAAAGGAACTAGATAAAGAAATTGTTCGTGTCAAATTTATATAATACAGAAACAGGAATATATTATTTTATTAAATGTTTGTTAATTATATTTAACGAATAAGATAATTAAAAATCGTACATTTCGAATTGTTTTATGTTATAAAGGATATGGATAAAGGAGAATGTATGAAAAATAATGAACTTGTTGTTAAAGGATTGAGTATTGCATATAGAGAAATTGAAAAGGAAAAATTTATTTGTTTAACTGATATTGCTCGAATGAAAAATCCTATAGCACCTGCAGATGTTGTTAAAAACTAGATTAGAACTCGTTCCGCTATAGAATATATGGGGTTGTGGGAAAATTTTTATATTCCTGATATAAAAGTGGTCGAAATCGACCAGTTATTAAATGAGTGTGGAAAAAATGCTTTCACTTTATCACCTCAATAATGGATAGAAAAAACAAATGCGATTGGAGTAGTTTCTAAATCAGGGAAAAATGGTGGAACTTATGCACATCAAGATATT
>CAYVZF010000047.1:1295-10346 GCA_964456095.1 uncultured Erysipelotrichaceae bacterium | reverse complement strand
AAAAAAAGGATGCGTATTAATTACACACCCTCAATTTAAATAAATTATTTTGAATAAGTTAATTCTAATGATTTAACTCCAAGATTTTTATCACTAGGACCATTAATAGTTATAGAAGTTATATCACCATTAAATTCTAGATTATATGTTTTATCTTTATTACCGGTATCAGTTTGATAAGTATAAACATCAGAATTACCATTACTATAAGTAATTGTTATAGTAAAATCCTTTGAATTAGATGAATCTAAACAATTAGCTACTAAAACAAGAGAAATATTTGAGGTATTAACATTATAAGTAATATGATTATTACCTTTTAATTTTATATGTTCATCTTTACTTCCATTTGTTTCATATTCAAATCCATTAGAAGTAGTTCCTTTATTACCATCTAAATCACTTAAAGTAATTGAAACTGTAGTATTAGTAATCAAATTAGAATTAATATAATCTTTATAAATATTTAATTTATTAATATATGTAGAATCAATATATGCTTTTATTTCATTTGAGAATGAATTATATTCACTTATTAATGCTTCGATTGTTTTTAAATCATTTGCACTTAAATTTGAAGTATTTGATGGTAAGTTATTTACCTTTTCAATAAATTCATTCGCAGATTTTATAATTTTTAATTCTTCAATCTTTTTTATTGCTGATTCTAATATTGAATAATTTTTAACTTCTGATTTTTGTTCACTTGTTAATGAGTCATAGTCAGACTTAATATTATTAATATTTTCTTCATCTGATAAAGTAATTTTATCAATTGATGGTAGACTTGCAATTTGATTTGAAACATTTGTAGAAGCAATATTTTCATATTCTTTTACTTTATTATCTAATTTAGTTTTATAACTAGATACTTCTTTTTGTTGAGATTCATTTAACAAGTTATAATAATTTAAAGCATTATCAATATTAGTTTTTGTTAATGATGAATCTAATAAATCAACAAGTGTTTTAAATTGTTCAATTTCCAAAGCAAGTGCTTCTTTATATAGTCTTTCAATCTTAGAAGAATTTGTTACTTCATTTTTATCAAATGATAAGTATGTTTCATACACTGCTTTAATTTCATCAATGTTATCTAATGTAACTTTATCATCTAATTTATCAATTAATTCAATTACATCATTAACATTAAAATCTACACTACCTTCGATTGAATTGCCACCAACAGATACAAGAGATGATTTATATGAATTTAATGCATTTTTTAAATTTGCGTCGACTGCGTAACTTGTCGCATCACTAGAAGAAAATGTCCATTTAAAATCACCACCATCTACTCTTCCTGCATAAGAAGTAGTTGTTTCTTTTGCTTGAGAGGGTGATTCATATGTATATGAATAGAAATTAGAAGCAGTATCAAAGTTAGAATAAGTATTACTTCCACTTTTAGTTTTAACAGAACTTGGTACTTTTTCATCTCTTGTTTTTGCTACATATGCATCAAAATCAGTATTATTTTGTTCATATGAAACAAATGCTGTAGCTCTAGCAATATAGTTATCGTAAGCTTTAATCATTCCACCTGTTTCACTTGAAAATGTTCCTTTACCTCCTATCATATCGCTACCTTGTAATGATATTAACATAGGATATTTTGTTTGGTAAAAATAATTACCTTCTGCATATATCGATGCGCCCATAGTTGCACCTATACCATATTTTGAATTACAATCATAGAAGTTATTAAATACATGAACAGTACAAGTTCTTACACGTGGATGACGTGAATCTGAATGGTCAAACCAGTTATGATGATAAGTAATTAAATTATCACTAGATTCACTAGTCATTCCTTGTAAATTAGTTTTTCCTGTATCCCAGAAATGGTTGTATGAATGAGTAATATGTGAAGATTTTTTAGTATCTAATGCTCCATCACCTTTTGCTTGGTCTGAAGCTCCACCAGCTTGTCCATAAAATAAATCATTATTATGAACCCATAAGTTTTTATTATCAGTATCAATAGAAATACCATCATCTAAATAATTAATAAATCCAAGATTTCTAATTTCTACATTAGCACAATTTCTAATTAAAATACCAAAACCAAAGAATGTTGCATCATTTCCAACACCTTCTAATGTTAAATTCATATTAGAATGAGCACCTTTACCTTTAATTTGTAAACCTTCTGCAGAACTAGAATAATGATCTAAATCATTTATATCAATAGTACCAATTATTCTAAAATTGATGATATCAGTTAAATCTTGTTTTTTTTGCATTGCATCAATAATTGATTGGAAACCTGTAATAGTATTTCCATTAATAGAGGCAGTTACAGTTTTAGCATTATCTTTAGTAACATAAATAACTTGTGCACCACTTCTTAATGTACCATCATCATTATATGCACCAAACGCGTTTTTAACAGGTTTATCAACAAAAGCATAACCTTCTCTTTGATGTTTTTTTACATACAAATCTACTACATTACCTTTAGAAGATGATTCTTTATTTGAAATAATTGGAGTAACTTTCAATTTATAATTACCTTCTTTAAGTCCAAGTGCATCGACTCTATAATAATCACCATAATATCTAATTAATTCAGTATCGATTTGAACCCATTTTGAATCAGTTGATAACTTATAATATGCATTATATCCAGTTGCATTTTTTACAGGATAAAATTCAACATATGCAGATTCTAAATGGCCTGAATAATTAATAAAAGTAACTGAATCAGTTTTAGTACCAGAAATTACATCATTAGATGTATTATTGTTATCATTAACACTAGAATAAAAAGATGAATTTGATGATTTATTTCCATTATCGATTGAGTTATTACTTGATGATAATTCATCACCGCTGATATCGTTAGAGTTACTATCAATATTGATATTAGAATCAAAAATACTACCTAAATTTGAAACTATATCATTAGGATCACATGATGCAAGAAGCATAAGCCCCATAATTGACAAAATAGAATACTTAAAAATCTTTTTCATAAAACTTCCCTTCATTTAAAAATGGGCTGAAATCAGCCCATTTAATAATTAACTTAAAAATTAATAATTAAGCAGCGTAATAGACTAAGATATCTAAAATATGTGAACTATGACCAGTGTTAGGTCCTGCAATTTCAATAGCAAGATCACCATAAGTATCTAAAGTAATTTCATATGCCGCATAAGCTGCATTAGCAGTACCTGTTCCACCAGTAAAAGTAGTAGTTCCAACTACAGTACCATTATTAGTAACATTTACAGTACGTGTTTCAGCAGCATCTTTACTTGATGATCTACCAACAATAATTAATTTAGAAGCAGCAGTTGTTGTAAAATAGAATTTATTATCTTTACTCTTATTATTTAATCTTTGTGAATAATGTTTAGTTTCACCATTTACGACAACATCCTTATTTTCATCATTTACTTCACCTTTTTCATCTTTTTTTGTATACCATTCGAAATCACCGAAAGTATATGTTCCAGCTTTTAATACTGTTCCACTAGGATATTCACTTGGGATTGCAAGTGAAAGAGCAGGTGTAGAACTATATGTTCCTGTATTTCCACCAGTTGATTCTGATTTTTCTTCTTCAGATGAAGATGGTGTAACATCTTCTGAAGATGATGCTTCTTCTAAAGATGATGTTTCTTCTAAAGATGATGTTTCTTCACTTTGAGAAGTTTCTTCTACTGATACAGTTTCAGAACTAGTTTCACCGCCACCACAGCCAACAAGTCCAGCTGCAAGAATCAAAGAAGCGAGAGCTAAAATTTTTGTTTTTTTCATTTTTTTATTCCTTTCAATCGACTTGTTAAGACAAATCTAGCACGATAATAGCAAAATTATAATATTAAATCAAGTAAATAAATGCATATTTTTTAGAAAAATGATAGCGCTTTAATTTTTTCATCCTCGCGCGCGTATTTTATTTATTTTAGTTGTACACATCTAAAATCTTATGATATAATACGCTAGTGAAAAAGTGATGTATTTCACATTAAAGAAAGGATAAAAAACAAAATGAATAAAAATAAAATCGGATTTATTTTCCCTCTTGCTTTATCATTTATGTTAATAGGATGTGGTGATAATAATACACCTGTTTCTGATGATCTATCTTTAGGAACTTCTGAAACAAATACAAGTGATGCTAATTCTTCTGAATCTGAAGTTAATAATCATATACCTGTAACGTATTATGCAAGTCCAGATGCAAAGCCATCAAATGATGGATCATACGATTCACCATTTACATTAACTGTTGCTTTTAGCAAGTTAGAAGTAGGTGATACTTTAATATTAAAAGATGGAGTTTATACTTCAAGTGATAGATTCCGTGTTGAAGAAGGAAGAAATGGTACTAAAGATAAACCAATTACTATTAAAGCCGAACATGTTGGCGAAGCTACAATTGATTTTTCTAATATGATTTTTAATTCAAATAATAGAGGTATTCAACTTGATGGTGACTATTGGGTATTATATGGATTAAAAATTAAAGGTGCTGGCGATAATGGTATTTACATCGGCGGTAACTATAATTTAGTTGAAAGATGTGAAACTTTCGAATGCAAAGATACAGGTATTCAACTTGGTAGATCTTCTTCACTTCATACTAAAATTGATTCATGGCCTTCTTATAATACAATATTAAATTGTACATCTCATGATAATTCAGATCCTACTGGCGAAGATGCTGATGGATTTGCATGTAAATTAACAACTGGTGTTGGTAATTTATTTAAAGGTTGTATCGCTTATCATAATATTGATGATGGTTGGGATTTATATACTAAAGCTGACAGTGGTCCTATTGGTGCAGTTACTATTGAAGATTGTATTGCATTCGGTAATGGTGTAACTTCTACAGGTAAAGGCTTGGAATCATCTGATGGTAATGGATTTAAATTAGGTGGAGAATCAATTTCAGTCCCTCACGTTGTTAAAAATTGTATTGCATTTAATAATTTAGCACATGGATTTACTGATAATTCTAATCCAGGAACAATATGGATGGAAAATTGTACTTCATTCAATAATTCAATTCGTGATGCGGATTGTAATAATATCGATTTATGTCGTGACTCAAGCATTTCTAGAGGTAATTATTTTAAGAATATTTTATCTTACTCTGATGGTGAAAAAGTAACTGTTAATCCTTATGTTAAAGAAATGACTAATTCTCATGACCAATATTATGGTTCTGCAAATCATTGTGTTTTCTTTAGTGGTTTAACAACATTAAAAATAGATAAAATAGATACATGTGATTATGAATCTGAACAATATAGAGGTGAACCATTTATTCCAAGTGCTAAACCATTTATTTCTACTGAAACACCAAAAATAGAATTTGATACTAGTAATAACCCTGTTTATGATTTTAATTTCTTAAGAGACTCAGAAGGTAATATTGATTTAGGTGATTTCTTAAAAGTTAATCCAAATAGTGAATTCTATACTATGGGTACAGATAATTCACCTTTAGGTGCTAAGTTAGGTTAGGAGGTATTTATGAAAAAGAATAAATTTTGTTTACTTGCAATTACATCTTTATTATTTGCACCTGCTATAATAAATACTGCTACAACAGTTTTTGCTGAAAGTAATGATACTACGCAAGAAATCAGTGATGAAGTAAAAGAAAAATTACAATGGGTATATGATAATCTTACTCTTAATACTGATTTAGATAATGTTGTTGGTAGTTTCTATTTACCAACAAAAAGCTTATATGATTCTAAAATTAGTTGGACATCATCAAGTACTAGATATTTAGATGTTGATGGTACTGTTAATAGACCAGCAGTTGGAAAAGAAGCAGTTAATGTCACATTAACCGCGACTATATCAATCGGCGAAGCTACAATGACAAAAATATTCAATTGTAGAGTTTTACCAAAAGAAGAATATAATCCAACTGTTACTACATCTTTTAGTGAAGATTTTTCAAATTATAAATTAGGTCAAGATTTATCTAATTATCTTATTTGGGAACATTCAGGAGATAATATTGCTACTATAGAATCATCCGCGATTGATAATAATATGGTTTCAGATAAGGTATTAGATTTTAATCCACTTGCTACTTTATATAAAGATACATCTTATAAAACTAAAATTACTACTACTAAAAAATCAGTACTTGAAGCATATGTTATGACAACTGGTTCTATTTCAGGATTTAGATTTGAATTATTACAAAATACTTCTAAAAAAATAAGTTTCGGATTTGACTGTGATGATGATGGTAATAATGTATTTAAAGTTTATAATCCAGCAATAAAAGAAGATGGAGATAAAGAAGAAATTTTATCTTCTTATGATAATGGAGTTTGGTATAAATTACGTTTGGAATTTGATTTAAGTTCTAAAAAATATAATGCTTATTATTATGACTGGAAACAAAATGGAAAACTAGTCAATATTACTCCTAGTGATGGTATTAAAGTTGATGCTGAAAATATCAATTACTTCAGGATGAGAGTCTTAACAGGTAGAAATGATGGTCATATTTTTGTTTCTAATGTAAGAATCGATGAATATGATAATTTACCAAGTGATCCTGGAAATAATCCAAATAAATCAGTCGGTATTGGTGAAATAGAAAATTATGAAGAATCATATTTATTAGTTGAAGGACAAGATTTTGAATTACCTGAGTTTGTTATCCATAATAGATTTGATAAAAATAAAATATTAAATGAAGGAACTGATTATATAATTACTAAATCATTTGGTGAAAATGGTGAAGTTAATACTTCAGTAGTTGGTGATTATGTAACTTGTTATAAAATTACATTAAATCTAATTAATGGAGTTAGCGAAACTAAAGAGTTATATCAATACTATCATGTCGATCCAAAAGACGCGACAGCACAACTATCTAATTTAAGAATTGCTCCAATTGTTAATGATAGTAATCCAAGTGCGGAAAAAGTATTAAAAATTACTGCAAAAATTAACAGACAAGATTCATATGTTCATTATGTTGCCGTTAAAGCTGGCGCAAATCCATTAACAAGTATTGATGTTAAAAATAAAAATGGCAATAATATTTGTTTTAGTGGAAAAGAAAAAATTAACAATGCATCTTTCCAAATCAATATTTACGGATTAGTTGCAGATCAAGAATATGACTTCTATGTTATTACAGAAAATGATAATGGATTATCAGAAGTTTATGTAAAGAAAAATATTTCAATTTCTGTTTATAATATCGAAGATCCTGAAGATTTCTTCTTTATGTGTACAGATCCTGAAGTACAAACTACTTCATTCCGTTTATTAAATGATATAGATTTTGCTGATTACTATTGGGCCGCTAGTGAAATTACTCGTCCTGAATATACAGGTACATTTGATGGTCAAGGCCATACAATTAAGAATTTGATAATTGTTGCTCCTTATAAAAAAGCTTCTTTATTCTATGATTTTGCTGGAACATTTAAAAATTTAACCTTTGAAAATTGTTCTCTTACTGGTAATGAATCTGTTGGATTTATTGGTGGTTATGGATTTAGAGAAGCTCATGTTGAAAATATTATCATGAGAAATTGTTCAATTAATTGTTACGATACAGCTTCTGCAGGTGATGGATATTATGGTTTAATATTCGGTCGTTGTGAAGGTGGATCTAAAGGTGGTAATGTTGTTATTAATAACGTTAGTATTGAAGATTGTAGTATTGATGCACCTAAATACGTTGGTGCTGTCGCGGGTAATATTCAAAAAATTACTTCCCTAACTATTACAAACATTTATTGTAAAGTTTCAATGAAATCTGATAACGCAGCACTTGGATTACTTTCAAGAATCCGTACTGGTGTATCATCAGTATCAATTAAAAATGCATATATAGATATTAATATTGTTTATGCTAAAAAAGAAGTTGCTTGTGTTGCGGGTCACTTAGAAGACACATTAAGTATTGAAAATGTTGTTGGTAAATTAACTTTACAAGGTTTAACTCAACCTACATATTGGAATACAGTTGTAGGTAGATATGGTACTTCAGCAAAAATAACTCATAAAAATTGTTATTTCTTTACAGTTGATACATCATTATTATCAGAAGATACAATTACACCTGTTTCTTCAGCATTACATGTTGGTGAATATTTAACTGAACCAAGTAGTTTCACCAAAGAATGGTGGGAAAGAAATACTTGCTTCTCTAATTTAGATACTAATCCTACTTGGGGTTATAATGAAAAAACAAAAACTCCATATTTAAGAGCATTAGATTTAACTAAATTAAGTTTTACCGCGGAAGAAGTTAATTATTATATTGATCAAATTGGAGATGTAATTAATTCAGAAGATCGTTATTATATTAAAAAAGTTTATGAATTATATGCATATTGTTCTGATAAAAATAATGTTAAATATTCTGTCTTAGAACAAGCTAAAAAAGATTATGAGAGTTATTATTCATCATTAACATCCGCGATTGATTCAGCAGATTCTATTTATTCATCAATCACGGGCGCTATTGAATGGAATTATACAGAAAGGAGTTCAAATTAGTTATGAAATATAAAAGTTTAATATTACTTTCATCACTTACTCTTTTATTCTCTTGTGGTGAACCATCTACATCTGATAGTACACCTATAAGTGAACAAATATCAAATTTTGAATTATTTAAAAATGCTATAACATTTAAAACAAATAATAGTTTTACTGGTTATAGATTAATTATGACTATTAAAAACAATAATACTAAAGAACAAGTATATTCATTAGTTAGAACAGTTGCAATCGATACAATTAATGATACATGTGAATTAAATGAATCAATCACTAGAATTAATGGTTCTATCGATGAAGATGGAGATACAATTAATGAAACAAAACAAATGTACTATACAAATGGTTCAATAATTGTAAAAGGTGAAGATGGAAGATATGAAGAACATGATGGATTAATTACAAAATCTACTGGACTTCCAAAATTTAATCCTACCGAAGATTCATTTACTTCAATTGATTTAAATTTATCAGGTAATGTTTTAAATATGACTGGTACTATTGATTGTTCAAAAGCAAATGATTTATTTCAATCAA
>CAYVZF010000047.1:0-1195 GCA_964456095.1 uncultured Erysipelotrichaceae bacterium | reverse complement strand
ACTTTGGCATTTTTCTTTACTATATTTAACATCCGATTTTTTTATTATTCTTCTAATATTAATATTATAGCATTTGATGTCTAAGAATAAATAAAGCAAATTATTTATTACCTTTATCTAATAAATTAATAGAATTTATAAAATTAAAAGACCTTACTACTGATTAATTATCTTAATCGTAACAGTAATAAGATCTTTTTTTTAATTATTAAGTATTAGAGCAATTTTTATATGAGACTATTTTTTTTTTACATCAACGGATCATTTCCACAATAGCAATATAAATCAAGTCCATTCATACCACCCAAAATTGAACCATCTAATGATCCAAAATTAATAACTTTTGCACCACCAACTACACTTCCAGTATTACTAATTAATGTTCTTCCTGTGTCTTTCAACCTTTAGATATATAACATGCTCGTCACACTTAAAAAAGAAATTTATTAATTCTTATTATTTAAGCATCACATATGTTTATTTCTTTGTAAGAACGATAAGCAGAAATAACAGCATCTAAACGAATCCTATCTAATATAATTATCCTTTTATTTTCTAAAATTGATTCTTTAAAGTTTTCTATTATTTTTTTTAATAATTTGATATCTTTACAACAAATTTCAATATTCCTATGATCTATAATCACTAAAGATAAAAAATAATTGGATTTAATAAAATCATTATATGTTTTTATGTTATATGGATTTTCGTTAGTTTTGCTTATAAATAATTCTAAAAATTCCGGATAAACTTCATTATTATCATATATTAATTCTTTTTTTGCACTTTCAGAATCAATATAGTCTAAATCGTTATATTCATTAGGCATCGTTGCATTTCTATACGATTCCCAATATTTGATATTAAGATTCCATGAAGAAATATCAACATCCTTAAATAATATTTTAAAAATATTTTTTGACCAATTATTGAATTTTAATATTACTCCTACCATATAGTATTTTCTCCTTTATTAAATAAAATTATCCAAAATGTTAGAAAAGAACTGGCAACAGCAGGTATCAATACATCATCAACTACTCCAAAACCTGTAGTATCATTTCCAATTAACCATACAATAACCACGCCTGTTCCTATCAACCCCATTACAGCTAACAATTTATTTGGTTCTCTTGCTGGTTGACGAGGTGGGTTTTTGTTCCAATCCCAGTCATGGTCATGATTATATCCAGCA
>CAYVZF010000046.1:0-10613 GCA_964456095.1 uncultured Erysipelotrichaceae bacterium | reverse complement strand
TTTATAAAGGTAAATCTTTTTTAATAAACTTTCTAGTTCCTAATAAATATCCTATTAAACCAAGAACAAATAAAATAACAAACTTCCATATATATATCAAATTTCCATCAATAATTGAAATGACATCAAATAATGAAATAATAGTTACATAATTAAAATAATTAAGAGATGTAAGTCGAATAACTGATGGTATTGCAGGACTTCCAAATAAGCCAAGCATTGCCGCAACTAAAGCAAATATACTAAGCCCTCCTCCAATAGCAATAGAACGTTTACTTCTATCAAAATAACATGATGTGAAAAAGCAAAGGCCAGAAAGAGCAAATAAAACTAAGAAAGCTCCAAGATTTAAAAGTAATAAATTTCCAAAGGTTAATTCTACATTAGAAACAAAACAAAGACATATAATACCAGTTAAAGACGTGCATAGGAACATCGCACATAATGAACCAATTAAATAAGCAGCTTGAGTAAAAACAATCTCTTTTCTTTTTGTTGATGTAGATAATACATATGCCATAGAACCGCTGTCAACTTGACCTGCAATTAAGTTATTAGATGTCATAATCATATAAATAATTGGTAATAATAATCCTGCTAATTTATAGAAAATAGATCCAACAATTAATGTGTATAAATCAGCTTTACCAATTTCTTCTAATGCTTCAGATACTGTTGATGGCAATGTTGATAAAAAGCTTGATGATATATCATCACTCAATTCTTCTTTCTTTTCTTTTATTGCACTTAAATATTCTTCATTTGTCTTATAATCACTTGCTTTTATTAATGATAACTCATAATCAATTCTTCCTTGATAAGTGACTATTGAAGTATTTGATAAATGCTTTATTGTTTCGTATGTATAACCAAATGATTCATATTTTTCTTTATCAATTCCATAATTAGATAATGAATCTATGACATTATTAACATTTTCCTCTTTTAACATGTTAGAAGATAAAAATATTGGAGATGATAAAAAAGAACGATTTTGTCTATATTCAATTCTTTCATCAGAATTTAAATAATTTAAAATATCACCAGCGACTATATGATTTACTAAATTAGTAACATTATAATCATCTAATAAATCTTCATTATTATCTATGAAATAATCATTAAACATTCCATTAGGATTAATAGAAAACATAATAACTCCTAATAATTCATTAGTTTCTTTTGAATCACTTTCATATCCCATATTAGTAGCGTAATCATTAATATAAATTTTTAATTCTTCAATGGAGGTAACGTATGCTTCAGTAATAGCAAATTCACTAGATAATGGTGTTTTACTATTCCACCTATCAAGCTCTAAAAAATATTCTTCAGTTGTAGAATAATTTGATATTATTGGCATTTCACTAGTCCAAGTATTTATCTTTTTAACATATTCACTTCCACATGAAGTATTCATGCTAGGCATTTTTAAGTTCCACGTAGATACAGCTTGATAATAATCATTTTCATTTGTATATGATTCTTTTTTTGGCGAAGAAGACACCCAAGATAAATACGATAATGTATCAGATGCATTTTTTGCAAATAATTCATCAAATTCAATCAAACCATCTTCGGATGATTTGTAATAATATAATGCTCTTTTTTCTAATTGGGCATCAATTTCTTTAGTAATTATGGTATCTTGTATTGCATTTTTTACTTCACCAATATTTCCACTTCCTGATATTAACATAACACAAGCAAGCATAAAGCAAACTGCAAAAGTTACAATCGTCCACATTGTTCCATTTGCTTTACACGATTGTTTAAATAAAGCTTTATTAAACATTTTTAATTCCTCCTAGTACTTATTTTTGATAACATTATTTTTTTAAAATGCATTTCTAATGTATATGGCATTTCAGATATAAATTTAACATTATAATTTTTAAGCGTTTTTAATAATAAAGACGTTTTATTTGAATCAATATTAATCGTTACTTGATTATATTGTTCTTGTAATCTAATAATTTTATAAGATTCATTTTTAAATCTTAAATAATCATTATGAGTATTGAATTCTATTTTAAAATCTTTATTCTTTCGATTTCTTATTTCATTCATATCACATATATCCACTATCTTACCATCATTAATTAAAACCACCTTATCACAAGTTTTTTCTAATTCTTCAAAACTATGACTGCTCATAAATATTGTTTTTCCTTTATTATGTTCTTCTTTAATAATATCTAAGAATGTCGAGCGCATTAACGGGTCAAGTCCTGTAGTCGGCTCATCTAGAATAATAATAGGTGAATCATTCATTAATGCAGCAACTAAAGCAGTCTTTTGTTTCATACCTTTACTCATTCTTTTTAGATTAGCAGATGGATCAAGTTGCAATCTTTTAATTAATTCATTAGCGTATGACATTTCTTTAATATTTAAAAATTCTGCTTGGCATTTTAAAAAATCAATACCTGTTTTCAAATCCGGAAATGCTATCTCACCAGGAACATATCCAATATCTTTTACTATTTCACTAGAATGTTCCCAAGAAGATAGTCCATTAATCAAAACTTCACCATCTGTTGGTTTTAAAAATCCCATAATATGTCTAATAGTTGTTGTTTTACCACTTCCATTAGTTCCAACATAACCAATCATTTCACCTTTTTCTATATTTAAATTTAAATTAAATATGCCTCTTCCTTTTCCATAATCTTTTGTCAAATTCTTAATTTCAATTAGACTCACTATAAATCACCTCCAAATTCTTTTTCTTCTTTATAAAACTTCATAAAGTAATCTTCTAAAGTCTCTTTTTGATTTGAAAATGATGAAATATCTAAACTAGATATAATTTCAATTAATTTATTAAGTTCAATATCCTCTAAAGAAATAGTTAACTTCCTATCATTGATATTAATAATATTTAAAGATTTTAGTTTTTTACTTTTTATAATAAATCTTTCTAAATTATCTTTATCCATAAAGTCAATAATATATTTTTTTAGTGAAGCATGTTTAAGATCATTTGCAATAAACTCTGAAACAATTCTTCCATCTTTTATAATAGCGATACGATCACATGTATTATCGATTTCTGAAAATATATGGCTAGAAAGCAAGATAGTTTTTCCTCTTTCTTTTTCCTTATGAATAAAATTAATAAAGTTCTCTTGCATAAGAGGATCTAATCCACTTGTTGGTTCATCAAGAATAAGCACCTCTGGATCAGACATAAATGCAGTAACTATTGCAAGTTTTCTTTTAATACCTAGGCTCATCCTTTTCGTTTCCATTGATAAAGATTTATCATCTAATTCAAACAATTTTATCATTTCATCTAATTTATCTTTATTATGAATGTGCTGTAAATCTTGAATCATTTTAATAAATTCATATCCAGTTAATCCATCAGGCAAAGCAATTTCACCAGGAATATATCCAACATTTGATAATACTTTATAATATTCATCAAAAGTATTAAATCCTAATATTTTAGTTGTGCCTTTATCTGGCTTAGAAAACCCCATCAAATGCCTAATAGTTGTGGATTTACCAGCACCATTAGGACCAAGAAAGCCGAATACTTCACCTTTATCAACATGAATACTAACATCAAAAACACCCCTAGAATGTCCATAATCTTTTGTTAAGTTTTTAACTTCAATAATATGATTAAATGTTTTTTCATCCATACTTTAACTCCTTTTTTAACAGTGTTGAAATTTTTGGTATGATTAATTATTATATTTAATGAAAGGATTTCAAATAACAAATATATTATCATTGTCAAAATTTAGACAATGATTAAAAAATGGTGTAAAAATGAAAGTAAAAAATCTAAACAATTCTTCAAGAAAAACAAAAAAAATAATAAAAAAAATATTTGCAGAAATGTTATGTGAAAAAAAAGAATTAGGAAGTATCACTGTAAGTGAACTATGTAATCGTGCTGAAATAAGTAGAGGCACTTTTTATACTCACTACGATGATATTTATGCAGTAGCGGAAGATTATGAGAACGAATTAATCGATACATTTTTTAACAATATATCTTTAGTTAATACTCATAGTATTTATGAATTTATTGATTCATTTTTCGAATACATAAGGAAAAATGATGAAAACTATAGATTGCTATGTAAATCTAATGACTTTCTGTTTGCCGCGAAGAAATTAGCGGATATTGCATATAAAAAAATATTAGAATTATGTTATATAGATAAGCAGATTAAAAATTTTGAATATATAGAATTTGACCTCGTCATTTTTTTAGAGGGTTTACTTTGTGAATATGTAAGATATTGTAGGGGTTATTCAACTAAAAAACTAGATGATTTATATACATACACAAAATTCTGGGTTAAAAATTTTATAAAAAGTCGTTCATAATTTTAAATAAAAAATGGTTTTAGTGTGTTATGAATATATATAAGAAATACTCGGAGGTTTTTTTATGAAAAAGAAATATATTAATTTATTACCATTAATTGCAATTTCATTATTTAGTTGTACAATAACTCAAAATACTAATAGTGATATCGAAGATACTAATAGTGATATTGAAATAGGTAATAGTATCGATTCGAATAATCCTTGGGATAATCTTGGTGGTGGAGGAAGTGGTGATGACACTTCAGAAACGGGCAATAGTATAGAATCAATAATCCAACCAAGTGATATTGAAAGTATCGAACAAGATAAATTAGATACCGATTCTTCAAATGCAAATATTATTAATTTAAACAACGTAGTAGCGTGTGAAAATTATACATATGAAAATGATATTTTAACAATTATTAAAGCAGGTGAATACGAATTAACTGGTACATTAAATGGTGCATTAGTTGTTGATTCAATAGATGAAACAACTAAAGTTATATTAAATAACGCTAATATATTAACAAAAGATACTCAATCATGTGCTGCAATAACATTTAAAAAGACTTCAAGTCTTAGAATATTAACAATAAAAGATGGTACTATTAATACTTTAAAAGATAGTTCATCTGATGATATTAATGGTGAAGGAGCAATTATTGTATCAAAAAAATCATCATTAACAATTAATGGTAAAGGTACACTTAATATTGAATCTAATGGAGTTAGTACTAATGCAATTAAAGTTAAAAAAACATTAGATATATTCGATACAACAATTAATATAAATGTATCTAATAATGGCATAAAAGCCGATGAAAGAATTTATATAAATGGTGCAAATATCAATATTATTTCATTAAATGATGGAATTAAAACTGATATTGAAGCAACATCAGAAGAAGAAATTAATACATATACTAGCGATCCATATGCTGGATACATTTATATTAAAAATTCAAATTTAGAAATAAATTCAAAAGATGATGGTGTTAGCGCTAACGCGTTACTTCTTATTGAAAATGAAGATGATAATTTAATCAAAATCACAACTAATAATGGTGCTCCTAAAAATGTTACAGAACAATCTTCTGATACTGCAAGTGGTAAGGCACTTAAAGCTGGTGGAATAAAAAGTGTAATTAATGAAATAGAAAATGATTTACCTTCACTTACAGAAGATAATTATAGGTTAATTATTAATGGTGGTACATTTGAATTAAATAGCAATGATGATGCAATTACATCAAAAGGTAATTTAACAATTAATAATGGAACATTTAATATCGCTTCTGGTGATGATGCAATCCATGCTGAATACATTACAAAAATAACAAACGGTAATATCAATATTACACAAAGTTATGAAGGCATTGAAGGGGCAAGTGTTGAAATATATGATGGTACAATTAATCTAGTATCAACAGATGATGGAATTAATGCTGCGAATAAAGATTTACCTAATTGGAACAATAATATATATATTGGTGGTGGAAATATTATAGTTAATGCTCAAGGTGATGGCGTTGATAGTAATGGTACTATAGAATTTGCGGGAGGAAAAACAATTATTTATGGTCCTACTGCTAATGATAATGGCTCTTTAGATGCTGACAATGGAATATTAGTAAACGGTGGTACATTATTAGCTTTTGGTTCTAGTGGAATGGTTGAAACTCCATCAGCAAATTCAAAGCAAGCATCAATTGTCTATAATGCTAATAACGGATTATCCGCAAATACATTATTTTCTTTAAAAGATAATAATGGTAATACATTATATGAAGTTACTCCACCAAAAACATATCAATCGATTGTAATAAGTACTCCTGAACTTGTTAATGGAGAAACTTTTACGATAACTGTCGGAACTACCACAAATGACATTACAATTAATGGCATATTAAATAGAATCGGGAAAACATTTGGACCTGGTTCTGGTGGTGGTCATGGTGGTCCTGGAGGTTTTGGCGGCATGCCTTGGTAAAAAAACACGCCAAAAAAAGATTGTAGATTTCCCCTCTACAATCTTTTTTTTATTACCAATTTTTCTTTTCTTTTTTATAATTATTATTATTTTTTCTTTCCTCTACCATTTTAGAAAACCATTCTACCATATTAGGATCTTAATGTGAAAAGAATACACTTTTATTCGTATCTAATTTATTAATTTCATCCATATCATCTTGTGAAAGAATAAAATCAAATACATCAATATTTTGTATCATTCTATCTTCATGAATAGTTTTAGGTAATACAACAATGTCTCTTTGTATGGCCCATCTTAACATTACTTGTGCTGATGTTTTATTATATTTTTTTTCCAATATTAATTAAAGTTTCATTATTAAATAAATTATTTCTTCCTTCACCAAATGATGCCCATGCCTCATGTTGAACATTATACTTTTTCATCCATTTATTATCTTCACTTCTTTGAAATAAAGGATGTGTTTCTATTTGATTAATCATTGGTTTAATTTTAGTAAAATTACATAGATCAACTAATCTATCAGGATAAAAGTTAGATACGCCAATTGCTCTTATCATACCTAATGAATATAATTCTTCTAATGCTCTCCATGCACCATAATAATCAAAAAATGGTTGATGTAACAAAACTAAATCGACATATTCTAATTGTAATTTTTTTAAAGATTCTAAAACAGATTTTTTACACTCTTCATATCCATAATGTTCAATCCATACTTTTGTAGTAATAAATAATTCTTCCCTATTAACTAAACTTTCTTTAATAGCAACTCCTACTTCTTCCTCATTAAAATAGCTTTGAGCAGTGTCTATTAACCTATAACCGTTTTTAATAGCTAATTTAACACATTCTTTACATTCATCTTTTGATACCTGATAAACACCATAGCCTAAAATAGGCATTTTAACACCATTATATAAAGTAACGAATTTCATATAGTAATACACCTACAATAAGCTATTAACTCTATCAATTAATTTTTTAACATCATCACTATTTTTATCATCTAAAGAAGAAATCACTTCATTAGCTTTATCAATATATACCTTTGCATTAACATCATCATTTAAAAATTTATGATAGATAACTCCAATTCTATATAAGAAATCAATAACTACTTTACTAGCTTCATCGCCAGAAAAATTTTCATTTGAATACGAAATATAATCTAAATAACCATTAATCGCGTCATCATATTGTTTTTTACATACATATACTTGTGATAAATAATTTAAAGAATAATTTAATAATAATATTCTATCTTTAAATTCATTTTCTTTACAAAAATCAATATTATATTTAAATAATGTAATAGCGTTATCATACATATCACTTTGGAAATAAATATTTCCTAAACTAAATACAAAAGATGCATATTGATTATAAATATCAGGTGTCTTATTTACTATATTTTTAGTAAGCATCATTGCATTATAACCATAATCAATTGCCTCATCATACATTTCAGCTTCAAAATTAATTGATGATAAAATGAATAAAATATTAGATTTAATAAATAATGCATCATCACAATCATTATCTTTTAACAAACCATATGCTAAATTAATACTAGTTACTAATTGTTCCAAATCATTAATATCACGCAAATAGAAAATATATTGAAGCAATAAATTACAAAATTTTAATGAACTATTATCTTTTTCATCATCATCAAGTGAAGCAAAATAAGTAGATGCATCTTCAACAATAGTAAGAATATGATCGATATCCTTACCTGTAATATATAATTTTAATAATTCTAATTTAACATCATAGAATAAATTAGAAGGAACTATACTACCATTTTTATTAATTTTATCAAAATAAATACAAGCATTATTAAGTAACATTATCTTTTTTTCATGTACATTATTAGATAGAGCCAAATTATATTCTTTAGTTGCTTTACTAATTAAATCTTCAACACTATCTTCTTCATTATTAAAATAATCTGATAGATTATCCATCGTAACAAAAGGAATTTTATCAGGATTTATATTTTCTTCTTCAAGTTTTGCTTTTTCTTCCTCTTCTTTTGCTTTTTTTGCATTAACTTTTTCTTTTAATTTCAAATATTTTTCCTCTCTCTTCTTTTTTTCATCTTCTTGTTCTTTTAAATATTCATTATATTTATCTTCAATTACTTTAAATACTTCACTATCTAATTTAATCTCAGAAGGACTATCTAATATAACTGGATTAAAATTTACATTCTTATCAAATACAATCGCATCAACAAGACAGTCGAACTCCTCATCAATAAAAAATGAAGCCCAAATGTCATATTTATTTTTAAAATCATTATATATTTCTTTACCTGAAAGATTTTCATTTCTATATAATAATTCTTCGTCTCCTTCATATTTAAAAACTGAAACAAAACTAAGAATATTTTTAGTGCGAGTTATCTTTAATCCTTTAAAATGTGAAATCATAGTAACAATAGAAGGCAAATATGCTTTAACTTGTACTTCAAAAGAATCACTTTCATTTTCGCTTTTAAATACAACAACATCGCCTTTTTTTATTTTAACTTGTCTTGAAGGTATTATCTCTACATTATAATTACCATTCATTATAGATTCTTTTAAATTTAAAAATTCATCGTCTTTAACCCAAATGATTATTTTACAATTAAAGTCACATTTAAATTCATCAATCTCTAAATAGCTAGGCTCATTACGAGCTTTATCTACATAATCAATAAATGTTTTATCATCAAATCCATAAGCTTTACACATTAATTCTTCACAAAGATCATAATCAAGTCTTACCATTTCTCCCGTATTTAATACAGGCGAAACAAAACTATCCCAACTAAATAAATAACCGTTTTTTCTAATATCATTAATAATAGCTTGCTTAATAGAATCAGAAACTTCATCTAAATAAAAGTAACTATTCTTTGCGGCAGGATTATCAAATACCCATCTACTAACTTCATACTCCATAAAAAATACCTCCTAATCAATAATTAAAATAATATCCAACCACCATATTTAAACATAATAAAGAAATAAATACATCCAAATATTAAAGTTAAAAGTAAAAATATAGCATATTCTAACTTACCTTCTTCTGCCTTTATTAAACCAATTAAATAATATATTAAAAATAATATTGGAGTTACCGAAATTGCAATTGTTAATATTAAAAGAACTAAAAGTATTATAATAAACAAAATAAATCCAAAAACATATACTAATAAATCAACAATTATAGAAAGAATAATAGGAATAATTAAAAGAATTGAAACAATTACATTTGATGAAGATGCACAGTTTAATAAGTAATTTAATATAAAAAAATTATAATTGCCTAAAAAATCAGTAATTAAAGAAGGAATATTATTTACTGGCCAAACTATCCAGTTTTCTCCATTTCCATTTTTTAATCCATCAAAAATAATAAATCCGAGTATTAATAATTGAATAATAAATAATACTGAATTAATTATTAATTTCGATGAAAATCCTCCACCATCACTTGTTTTATTTAATAAGCCACCAAATATTTTAGAAAACATTTTACCAATAAACGTAAATGGGGCTATTAAAATACCAAATAAGGTTAAAAAGAATGCACCAATAGAGGCAAATATACTAGCAAATACTTTCTTAGTATTTCTTTCTTTTTTTACTTTTTGTCTATGTATTGCTTTTTCTGGTTTATCTTTATTGTTTTCTGTAAATGCTTTTTCTGGTTTATCTTGAACTATTTTACATTTTTTTGCAAACGCACCTTTTTCAATTACACAAGAAGCATTTTTAACAATTACATATTTTAAACTTAAACACTCACTAAATGCATTTTCTTCAATTTTAATTACATTATTTCCAAAAATAATATTTGAAACATTTTTACTATTAGAAAAGCCACTTTTTAATATCAAATTATTACTTCCTACATAAAATGAAATACTAGATGCAGGGCAATTAATAAATGCATTTTCTTCAATTATTCCTATATTTGAAGGAATTTCAATTCTACTTAATTCATGACAATTAGAAAATGCTTTTTCTCTTATTCCATATATGTTATTAGGAATAACAATTTCTTTATTATTAATTAAATTACATTTAACAATAAATATTTTACCATTTTCATCTACTTCACATTCAAATCCTTTATTTTTCAATGAAAAAATATCATTTGGATCAACTTTCTCTGTTTCTATTTCATCATTTACAGGATATTTAAAATCATCAAAAATAAATTCATTGATTGGTTTACCATTTTCATCATATTCATATAAATTAAATGTTTTTAAATCTAAGCAATA
>CAYVZF010000045.1:0-11010 GCA_964456095.1 uncultured Erysipelotrichaceae bacterium | reverse complement strand
ATATATCATTTGATTTTTGTTTATTTAATCTCTTGACATATTACCGGAATGCTTTAAATAGCATCGATAGTAATATTCTAATTATATTATATCCATTTTTTACAACATAGGCAACCAATATAGAAGATTTCATTGTTATAATTAAAAATAAGAAATAAATAATACCTTATTGTTTAAATATAAAATGTCTTATTTTTTATTAATCTTTCTTATTATTCATTTGAAACTGGACTTATTACTTTACTTAAGAACTCTTTTGTTCGTTCATTTTTTGGGTTATTAAATATTTCTTCAGGAGTGCCTTCTTCTTGAATAATTCCTTCATCCATAAATACTACTCTTGTTGCAACATGACGAGCAAAATTCATTTCATGAGTTACTATTATCATAGTCATTCCTACATTTGCTAATTGTCTTATAACATCTAATACATCATTTACCATTTCAGGATCTAAAGCACTTGTTGGTTCATCAAATAGTATTACTTCAGGATGCATACATAAAGCACGTACAATTGCAACGCGTTGTTTTTGTCCTCCTGATAATGTATTAACATTTTTATTTGCAAAATCTTCAAGTCCAACTGTTTTTAACAATTCTAATGCAGTATTATAAGCTTCATTGTAGTTTTGTTTAAAAACTTTAGTAGGAGCAAATATACAATTATGTATTACATCCATGTTATTAAACAAATTAAAGTTTTGAAACACCATTCCAACTCTAGTTCTATAATTATTAAGATTAAATTTTTTATTTAATATAGATTCATTTTTAAATAAAATATCACCTTCATCAGGGTATTCTAATAAATTAATTGATCTAATAAAAGTTGATTTACCACTTCCAGAAGGTCCTATAATACATATCACTTCACCTCTTTTTACATTTAAGCTAATATCATTTAAAACATTTTTTCCTTTTTCAAATGATTTTTTTAGATTCTTAATTTCTAATATGTTTTCCATTTTAATCTCCTAATTAGAACTCGTTATTTCCTTTACTGGAATTTCCATCTTCTTTTCAATATATTGTAATATTTTTGAAGTTATATACGTTAAAACTAAATAATATATAGCAACAATCAAGTATGCTTCTAGTGATTTAGTAGTAAATACTCCTAAAATATCATTCTTCCCTACAGAGAATAAATCTAATATTCCAATAAGACTTAAAACAGAAGTATCTTTAATATTTACAATAAATTCATTACCTATTGAAGGTAAACTACTTTTTATTGCTTGAGGAAATACAATTCTTACCATAGTTTGAACTTCATTTAAACCTAATGCTTTCGCCGCTTCACTTTGTCCTTTATCAACAGAATTAATTCCACCACGTAATACCTCTGTTAAATATGCCGCAGTATTAATAGTTACAGTAAAAAGTCCTGCACGATATGGAGTCCAAATATTGTGTATAAAATATTGATAATCAGTATTTGATAAAGTTTTTTGAAAAATCAATAAAAATAAATAATAAAATATAAATGCTTGAACAACCATTGGTGTTCCTCTTATTATCGTAATATAAATCTTAGAAAAACTTGATGCTATTTTTTTAAAAGATGCTGATATTATATTATCTTTAGGAGTAATTTTAAACATTCTAAATATTACTAAAACAAAAGCGATTAATAAGCCAAATAATGTACCAAGTAATGATAATTTTAAAGTCATAATAATTCCATCTTCAAAATTAACTCTATATGTTTTAATAAAATAAACAATTGTATCAAGTGATGATGTATTTTCATTTGGTCTTGTAACATAATCTAAGCGATTAATAAAATCAAATAATGTTATATCTAATAGATAGCATAATAAAATAGATGTAATAACATAAGATGTTATTCTTGTTATCCAAAATGAATTTTTATCTTTATCATTTTTATTAAATAAAAGAATGATACTTGTTAGTAATATAGAAACACTAATTATTAGTAAAATAACATGAATAATAAAAGGTGAATTGCTTATCCAACTTATTTTAGTTGCATTTTTAAATCCACACATTGATATGATTGAAAAGAATATTGATATAATAGATATAACAATAATATATAAATATTCATATTTATATTTATATTTTTTTATAAATAGATTAGCAAAACCATTAGATATATAAAGAAAGAAATTAATAATACCTACAAGTAAAGATATAATAAAATTAACAATCGATAATAAAAAATTAAGAAATCTATTTCTTGAATTAAATTTTTTTATTTTAATCATATTATTAACCTATATTAGAACAAGCATTTACAGCATCCATCATAATATTATTTCTTGAATCAGTTGATAATGTATCTAAGAAATTATTAATATTATTCAATAATTCTTCTCGACCTTTTTTTAGTCCAATTGAAACATCTCTATCTGTATCAACTATATCTCTTAATGTATTTGTTTCATCATCTAATAGTTTAGTAAAACCTTTACCTTCTTCAAAACGAATCATTTTTAAATTACTATTTAAATTAACTTGTCCTTGAGCAACTGGAAGTTCTAATACTGTTCCATCTATTAATCCTGCTTGAATGTTTGTAATTAATTCAGGTACTGTATTTTTATCATAACTACCACTTTCTGGTTTACTATATCCTGGTATTCCATGAGCTATATCGTCATAAATAGTGCCAATTTGTCCTCCAATTTTTGCTCCTTCTAATTCAGATACACTAGTAACAGAAGCATACTTGCTATCTTTAGCAACAAGTAATACGTGTTCACTTGAATAATAAGCAGAAGAAAAATCAATATCAATTTTTCTAGAATCTGTTGGTGACATACCTGCAATAATTAAATCAATTATATCGCTTTGAACATTTGGTATAAGTGCATCAAAATCTAATTTTTTTATTACTAACTCCATATCTAAATAGTCCGCTAATTTTTTTGCTATTTGTACATCATATCCTTCAGCATATGTTCTAGTACCATTAATTGGATAATTTGAATCTGTTTTAGTATTTTCAGTCCAATTAAATGGTGCATAATTACATTCAAGACCTACAACTAATTTTTGCTTTTGTTCTTCATTACTTCCATTAGATGAATTACAACTTGCAAATGATAAAACACATCCTCCAATAATTAATGTTTTTAATAATTTTTTCATAAAATACTCCTTCTAATAAAAAAAACGCATAAAGCGCTAAAAGAACAATAGTTGTATCTAGCGCCTCTACTTAAGAAAGTAGGAGTGTTATAAGTATTTCCTATAACCCCACAAATGAATATGCCTAAACATTTGTTCGGCGATGATTACCTTTCTATTCTTTCATCGAATGCCTTCTCCAGAATATACTCTGATGCATCGCTGCCTCTAATCTTTTTCTATCTACGAAATAATAATCATTATTTTGTTAATAATCAAGTTTTTTTTATGTTTTTTTAAATTATTTATGGCTTTTGCAAAGTAAAAAAGAAAAGAAAAAAAGAGTTAAAATAAATTTAGTAATATTTATTAAATAATTTGAGTTTCCACATTTTTTTTGTTACAACTCTAAATATAATCTAAAATCATTATATTTGATATTAATAACACAATTTTAAACTAAAAATTAATAGTAAATCTGTATTTAGTGATTATTTTTAATTACATAAAAAAAGTAAAGGCTACAAACAATTCAAGGGGATTTCTATATGTCAAATTATAGTAAATTAATAGATGAATTCGATAGATATTTACTATATTATATCGATAAAATAATTACATCACTGCCTAAGTCAAATCAAAAGTTTTATATAGATATTAAATATGGAATACTAAAATCAAAAAGTATTATTTTTTCTAAAATCCTCTTTTGCAAAGTGATTATAAATATTGAACGCAAAGAATAGAAAATGATATACTAATTTTGTTCTTAGAAAGGGAACGAATGAAGGATTTCAATACGTTAATGATATTGATTACTTTAAATATACAGCACAATTCACTAATTATATTCAATTTAATATTCAAAGTATGTGGACTTCATATAACTTATGTAATATTAGTGTTTATAAATCCGATGATTTAACCACACCAATTTTATCTTATAATAATACATTATCTATACTTGGTGATGATATATCGAGTATACCTGAAATTTACACAGAGCAAGGAGATACATATTATTTTAAAATTGAAAAAATAGAAAAAACACCAATAACAACAGAAATACTTATTCCTTCATATTATGCAATGGTGTTATCTGCAAATTATTCAGACTGTGATTCGGAACAATTTGTAAGTAAAGGCTATGTTTCTCAATTACAATATGTTTATAACGGATCAAATAATATTTATGTTTATTTTGATAGTTCAACTAACGAATTTGTTAATTCGTCACATGGATATATACTTATAAGCAAATAGTGCTAGAGGCTATGAAAATTTGGAATGAAGTAGGAATAATGCAATGGGTGGAAGTTAGCGATCAAAGTTTAGCAGATACTATTGTTGAATGTGTATATGATTCAACAGCAACTTTTACTGGGGTGTATACTTCATTTTTTAGCAACGATGTAGTTAGTTCAGGAAAGTTATCGTTAAACAAATACTATCAGCAAAATTATTCGTATGCTAGAACTTTGAAAACCTTTGTCCATGAATTAGGACATGGATTAGGGTTAGGACACATTAATTATGACAGGTCAAATAATGTAATATATAGTTACTCAGCAGAATATAAGTATCAACTAGGGAAAGGTGATATAGCTGCTTATAGATATTTATGGGGGTAAGTATTTTATGAAAAGAAATAGATCATTAATTTTGTTTATAACATTAACCTTTTCAAGTTGCAATATTAATACATTTCCTAGTGAAAATAGTAACCCTAATTTAAATGATGCTTTTTCAATAGAAAATAGCAGTTCTTGTTTTGAAGATAGCTCAATTTCAAATAGCAATGAGTTAAATTATTCTATAAATTATGAAATTCCTTTTATAACTGAAGAAGAACAATATACTAAAAGTGATTTAGTAATACTAATAAAAGCAAATGGAATAGGAAATGTTGAAATAATTAATGATAAACCATATACAATTTATTATTTTAGTATTATGGAATTTTATAAAGGTAATGAAGAAATTAATTTCGCATATTTTTATGGAAATACTACACCAGAAAGTACAATTAGCTCTAGTATAGATGAAAAACTAATTAAAGATAACGAATATAAACTTTATTTACGAAGAATTGATGATAGATTTTTTACTACTTCTGGATTTCAAAGTATTATTAAAAAATAAAAACATGTAACTTCATTTTAAATAATCTGTTGCGTAAAAATTTTTATATTGCATGAATCGGATAAAGTATATAACTACAAAAAGTGCTGTTAAGAATTTTTTTCTTAATAACCCCAATATTTTATTAACTAGGAAATTGTATTTTTACCAAAAAATAAAAAATAGAAATTATAGTTGACGTCAAATAAATCGTGTCATAAAAAAATGTTCTAATACTTAATGATTAATAATTGGCGAATTGCCAATTAAAAGAATTGTTGAATTTATGAGATATTATAATGCTCAAAAGATTAATAATTCTTATTAAAATCCTGATATTACATTATTTGAATCTAAATATAATCTTATTCTAGATAAACATAGACTATCTGAAGATGATATTTAAAAATTTTTTGACAATAAGATTTACAACACAAGATAATTTTAACTTTTAATTATTTTATAATTAAAATTATTCTACGAAAATCAGGTTATTTTACTAATATTCAAGTTTTTTTAATAATTAATAATAAGTGATTTCACAATCACTTGGAAATGTATTTTCAAGCATTTGAACAGTTTTTGGTAATGATACTTTTTTTAATGATGTATTTAAAAACGCACCTGGAAAAATCCATTTTATTGTACTTGGAAATTCAATACTACTTAATGAAGAACAATTTCTAAATGCATCAGAAGAAATTATTTCAAGTGATGAAGATAATTTTACATCTTTTAATGAAGAACAATCTTTAAACGCTTCACTTCCAATACTAATTAATGAATCAGGTAATTCAATACTTTCAATTTTAGTTGATGCAAAACCATTTGAATTAATACTATCTAATGTACCATTAATTTCAACTGTTTTTAAATTTGAACAATCTTTAAATGCTCCATATTCAATAGAGCCACAGTTACCATTTAAAGTTAATTTCTCTAATTTAGAACCTCTAAATGAATTAAGTTTAATACTGCAATTAGTTAATTCAATTTCTTTTATTGATGTGTTTAAAAATGCTTCCTCTCCAACATATTTAATACTAGAAAAATTAATGCTTTCTAAGTTAGTTGCATTTTTAAATGCATAACTATCAATAGTATTTACATTTTCTGCGATAACTTCTTTTATCGATGATTTTTCAAAGCAAGAAGCAGGAATAGTTTCTAATGTATTTCCAAAATCAACATTATTAAGATTTTTAGTTAATGCAAAATTATTTATACCTATTTCTTTTAATGTATCAGAAAATATTACTTCTTTCACATTTGTTGACATGAATACACCTTTATATAATTTTTCTAAATTTGGTGGCATTTTTACTTCATTAAGTGAAGAATATGCAAAAACATGATCTCCTATTTCTTTTAATCCTATTGCTTTAGATAAATCTATATATTCTAATGAAGAATTTCTAAATAAATCATAATTAAAAAGAGTAATATATTCACTTTCAATATAAACTTTTTTAATATATTTATTATCCTTTAAAAAATAATTATTCTCATTTTGATTAATTGATAATTTTACAACTTTACAATCTCCTTCAAAACTATCATTTTTAACATGAATTATTGAATCAATTTTTAATTCTTCATAATTAAAATTAGATGGTATAATAATTTGACACTGTAAATTTGATTTATCATATCCAATCCTATAATTAACTGTATTTTTTGTTACATTTGTTGTTGAACAAGAAATAAGTGAAAGAATATTTAATGATAAAATACAAGATAATAATAAACTTTTATTTTTCATAAGCTATTTCCTTTAAAAAATTCTTTACTTCATCATATAAGAAATCTTTCATCATTTCTTTATCGTATACAAAATAATGATTATAATTTTCTCCTATTTTTGTAATAGATTTTTTATAACTTGCTTTTGATTTTCTTGAAACATATTCTAAATCATTTTTTAAACAAAATGTATCATGATCTCCTCTTATTGCAAGATATGGGATGTTATTTTTATAAGATTTCTTAGTAAATGTTAACATTGATGTTATGTGATATGAAAGTGGAATAATCCCTTTTATTTGAGTTTTTTCTAATATTTTATTTGCTTTTTTCTTACCATATTTAAGTCTTAATTTAACAGTTTTCATCGCATTAAATAAATGTAATTTAAATAATCTCGATTTAAATAATTGTATTGTAGGTGCTAAATATATAACACCATTTAGTTTCATTTTTTTAGAAACTTCTGCAGCGATAATACATGAAAAAGAATATCCAATAATAACTACTTCATATCCTTGTTTTTTATATTCTCTAACTAACTCACAATTCTTTTTTACCATATTCTTTTTACTTGAAGAAGAATATATGTGTCGATCATATAAATATACTAATTCAAATTCAGCATTATCAATTGGATGATCATCTAAGTATTCTTTAAAATGTCTTAAATCATGTCGATCATGTACCATAAATCCATGAAATAATAATACTTTAATCTTTTTCATCAACGATACCTTTCCATTAATATTCCTGCTGCAACACCAACATTAAGCGATTCACAACAATCCGCAATATCAATTTTAACTATTTTTGAAGCAAGTTTCAATGAATTTTCACTAACTCCTTTACCTTCATTACCTAAAACTAATACTATTTTTTTACCAGGTTTATACTTTTTATAATCAGTCGCGTCTCTTAATGATGTAACAATTATTTCATATCCATTTTCTTTTAAAAATTCTAGTGTTATATTTTCATAAGTTTTTATATGAAAAATACTTCCTTTTGAAGCAGATATTACTTTTTGTGAATAAATAGAAGCACTATTATTTGCAAAAATAACTCCTTCATATGAGAACGCAAGCGCTGTTCTTAATATAGTACCTACATTACCTGGATCTTGAACTCCATCTAAATATATTAATCTATCCTCGAATTCAAATTCATCGTTTTTATATGAACATAAAATCACTGGCTCTTTACTATTTTCATATGTAGATATTTTATTTAAAACATTTTCCGAAACTAAAGTAGTTTCTATGCCATAATCTTTATCTTCTAAAGCATATACATGTATACCTAAATTGGTAAGCTTAGCTTCTTTAATAAAATCTTCACCTTCACATAAAAACATTCTTTTTTCTTTTCTATAAGATGATTTTTTTAATTTCAATAATTCTTTAATAGTTTGATTAGATGTAGATGTTATTTTCATTTTTTTACTCCGTAATTTATTTTTTCTATCCTTTTGTCATAATCTGGACAGTAATTATATACTATTTTATAAAATGCTGATGAATGATTTGCTTGAAAATCATGCGCTAATTCATGTATTACAATAGCATCAATGATTTCAATTGAAAAATGAATTAATTCTTTAGAAAAAGTTAATAAGTTTTTATTTATATAATTCTTCCCTCTAGCGGCATACATAGATGTTATTTTAACTTCATGTATCTTAGTATTCATTAATTTTTCATAATGTCTCACTCTTGATGTAACAATATCTTTTTCTATTTTTAAAAGTCTTTTTTCTAATTCAAAATCATCTTTAACATAGATATCATTAGGATAAAATGTATTTAATGAATTAGGTCTTACTAGTTTCTTCTTTTCTCCTAAAATATAACAATAATCATCAGAGTATAAATAATCAGATGGAAATTTATTTAATATTTTTTTTGTATATATTCTTTCTAAATAATATACAATCTTACTTTCAGGTGTTGTAATAGGACAACTAACATATATTTGTCCATATGAATAATGTGATGTCTTATGAAAATAACTAGCATTTTTAACTACAACATCTACTAAATAACCATTAATATTAAGTCTTAATCTCTTTTCCATATTGTTATTATATATTTATTATTTTAAAAGAAAAAGAGATATAAAAAATTAATGTAATTTTATTTTTAATTATTAATTATTTAATTATAATACTATATATCTATGAGGTAAAAATAAATGAAAAAAATATTAGTTTCAGCATGTTTATTAGGCATTAATTGCAAATATAATGGTAAGAATAATATGAATGAATTTGTATTATCTTTAAATAAAGATTATAAATTAATACCATTTTGTCCTGAAATGGATGGTGGATTACCTTGCCCAAGAAATCCTAGTGAAATTATTAATGATAAAATTATTAATAATATAGGAATTGATGTAACTAGTAATTATAATTTAGGTGCAAAAAAAGCATTAGTTCTTGCCAAAAATAATAATCCTTTACTAATTATTTCAAAAGAAAAATCTCCTTCATGTGGTGTAAATTATATTTATGATGGCACTTTTACTTCTAAACTAATAAATGGTGAAGGAATAACTACTAGATTATTAAAAGATAATGGATATAAAGTTATTTCAGAAATTGAAGCAGAAAAAGATATATTAAAATATATAAAATAAGATAAAATACAAAAACCTTCTATAACAAAACTAATAACGTATAGAAGGTTTTTAATTATTATTAATCAATAAATATTATTAGAAATTAGTGATCTAAATAAATTATTATCCTTTATATCCCCATACAACACGACATTTACTATAATTCCAATCACTATCCCATCCATCAGGTTTACTACTTGCTTCACAATAGATTTTTAAAAATTTACATTCATAAAATGCATAATTCCCGATTGAGGTTACACTACCTGGTATTATGATACTAGTTAAATAACTACACATGAAGAAAGAACCATATCCTATAGTTTTTACACTACGGGGAATTATAATGCTTTTTAAAAATGTACAATTAGAGAAGGCATAACTAGCAATAACATTAGTATTATCATTTATTATACATGATGTAATGCTTGTGTCTTTTACTCTTACAAATATTAAATATGGATTGTCTTCATTTCCTAAATATAATCCATTATCATATTTATTATATTGTAATGATGTACATTCTAAGAATAAATCCTCTCCTATTGACGTTATGCTACTTGGAATTGTGATACTTTTTAAAATACTACAATTATTGAACGCCTCATATCCTATTGAGGTTACGCCATTTGGTATTGAGATACTGGTTAAAAATTTACAATTAGAGAATGCATAACTATAAATAAATCTAGTATTTTCATTTATTATACATGATGTAATACTTGTTTCTTTTGCTTTTACTAATACTAAATATGGATTTTCATTATTTCCTAAATATAATCCATTATCATATTCATTATATTGTAAAGAATCACATCCATAGAATAAATAACTTCCTATTTTTGTGACACTATTAGGAATTATGACATTTGTCAATGAACTACAATCATAAAATGCGCCATCTTCTATTGTTGTTACACCATTTGGTATTATGATACTTATTAAAGAACTACATTTAGAGAATGCATATTGTTTTATTTCAGTAACATCATACGTTGTACCATTTACTTCTATTATTGATGGTATTACTATATTATCATCATTACCATTGTATTTTATTATAGAAGCATTTTCATTAAACATATAATATTCATAATCACCAATAATAATATTATTTTTCAAGTTATTCGTATTACAAGAGCATAAAAACTGTAATGAAATAATAGTTATTATTAATAAACATATTGCTTTAATTTTTTTCATATAATATTCCTCATAAAAAGTTCACCTATTATTGTAATAGATGCATAAATTTTTCTTAAAACAATACTTTAATACAACTTTTTTTAAATAAAATCAAGTTTTGATCAGTATATTTCTTTCTTTTTATTTAAAAAAGTTAAAATAATTTTTTATTTTTCATGTAAATAGTTCATCTATTACAATAATAGATGTATTTTTTATTTAATTATCTACTTCAAATATACC